>JAYTVL010000144.1:0-6962 GCA_043744075.1 Pirellula sp.
AGCCGAAGGGGAACGGGTCGATTCGCGAGTGACGCCGTTAGTACGCCAAAACAAGGTTGGTGGGGGACAAGCCCCCGACCAACCTGAAGGGCCAGATCGTAGAACGGAACAAAACTCGCATCAACACGTTTTTCGTAAACTGCTATTTGTCGCACAGCCCAGGCTCTGCCTTGCCTTGCCTCTAGTCGGTGGCTAGTGCAAGAAACCGGAAATTCCTTCCGGTTTAATGGATTGAGCCTGAGGCGCTAGCCGAGCCACGCCGCAGGAAATCGGCTAGCGCCTCAGGCTCAATAGGCTTCAATCTATTGGAAGAAAATTAAGAGTTTTGGCACTAATGCTTTGTCTGAGTCAGAAATTTGGGTTCTCGACATCACGCGGAGCGTGATGGGTACGTTCCCATCACGCTTTGCGTGATGGTGCCGAGCATCGCAACCCGAAAACTAGAGTTTGACGCACCACTATGCAGCACGTTTACGTTCAATGACGATTTCACCTTTGTCGTTGACCTCTTCAAATCGAACGGACACTTGGCGAGACACGCCGCTCTCTTGCATGGTAATGCCGTAGATCATGTTGGCCGCAGTCATTGTTTTTTTACTGTGCGTCACAACAATGAACTTGGTCGTTTCCAAAAACTCCTTGAGCATGGTTACGAATCGCCCAATATTGGCTTCGTCGAAGGGTGCGTCCACTTCGTCCAAAATACAGAATGGACTGGGGCGATATTGAAAGAAAGCCATGATCAGCGCGACCGCCGTCAACGCTTTTTCGCCGCCGCTGAGCAGCGAATTGCTGAGAGTTGTCTTGCCTGGCGGTGTTGCTATGATTTCAATGCCGCTATCTGGGTCTCGTTCGTCCTCAAGCACGATATCCGCGAAACCGCCGCCAAAAGAGCGCCGATAGAGCTCTTGAAAGTTCTTACGTATTGCGGTCAGTGTTTGCATGAACAAATCGCGAGAGTCCTCGTCGATTTTGGCCATCGTCTGGATCAAGCTGGATTTGGCATCGTGCAGATCCTGATAATGATGCGAAAGTCGGTCGAACCTTGATTGAAGTTCGTCCAATTCGGTTAGGGCTTCCATGTTAACGCTTCCTGCTAACGCTATTTCTTGCCGCAATTGAGCGATTTCAGATTCGATGCCTGAGCGATCAATGTCTGCCAGGACAGGCATGCTTTTTTTGTTTCCGAGCAATTCTATCAACCACCGGAATTCCAATTGCAAGGTTTCAGCATTCGACGGGATTTCGTTTTCCCCATTGGCTTCATTCAAGTTGTCGTTTAGGAATTGATTCGACGCTTGTGCAAGAGAATCCAGACTGAGTTGATACTCTTTGGTGTAATGGTCGTGCAAATGTTCCCATTGTTGAGTCAATTGCAGTTGTTGCTGTTCGATCGACTGGATCTTATCCTGTCCTTTCTCGATGTTGCGTCTAGCATTTTCGCAATTGCGTAATGCTTGCTGGAGAAGACTGTTTTGCGAATGAATTTGATCAACCGATTCGTTTCGCCTAATTTCGATAGATTGAATCGATGCTTGAGCGGTTATGGAGCGAGCTTGAAAATCGGCGGTTGCGGCGGTCGAGCCTGCAATACGGTTCGCGATGGACAGCAATGAGGATTCAGATTGGACAACGTTTTTGCTGCGCTCAGCTGTATCTAACTGCATTTGTTCCATGGTTATTCGAAGGCCAACGATGCGTTGTTCGAGTCGAGCCAACTCGACCCTACGTTCCGTTACGATTTCTTGTTCGGACTGCATCGCTCTTTCGCAATGCTGGAATTCCACGGAGATGGAACCGCGAATCTCGTTCCTTTCGCGAGATAGCTGTGCATGTTCTTCGATGGCGATTTCAGCGTCGCTAATTAAGTCCTGCACTTCCGTTTGACGGTTCTTAGCCAACTGAAGATTGATCCGAATTGATTCAAGTGAGTCTTTCAGCTTGTCGCGATGCTGTTGGATCGACTCAATCCGAAGGTCGCAAGATGTAAGTTCTTTCGAAGTTAAGTGAGCAGCAGCGTCCTTGGCTCTCAAAGACAATTCCGTTTCGCCGATCATGGCTTGAGCGGCGGCAACAGCCGCAGTCACGTCAGAAATTCGAGCTTCAACGTGTTTGATTTCCTCCCGTGCAGATTGCATTTCACTCCGGCGCGAAACCAACCCCAAGCCAGTCTGGAGCGAACCGAGCGTAATACTTCCGTCGCTGTCGACTAGCTGGCATTCAGCTGTTACAAAACGTAAGCCGGCACCGCGGAAATGGCTCAGCTCCAGGGCGGTGGAAAGTGAATCGACAAACCATGTGGTCCCAAGCAAAAACCGAACGAGCGGCTCATAGGCATCGTCAAAGCGAGTCATTCTGTCTGCTCTGCCCAAAACACCTCGGAGACCGTCGAGTTGGATTTTTTCGCCTGATCGTCGGCTAGTAAGGCGATCCATTCGGAGCAAAGTCACTCGACCATCGACGACCAAACTGCCGTCGTTGATCCAGTCGATGATTTGGCCATTGCTAAGTACAATTGCGTCTGCGTGCGAACCCAAGGAAACGTCGATGAGGGGAGCCAGATGCATTTCGGTACTGAGCAAGTCGGCTACTAGGCCAAGTACGGTTCCCCATACATTCGTAACGATTGCATCGGAGGGATGAATCAGATCGAGATCCGGACTTTGATTGAGGCGAGCCAACCGGAGGAGTTGCTGGCCTCCTCTGCCTGCACCAGTGAATTGTTCTTCGAGTTGTTCGAGCACGTTCAATCGTTCACAAACACCGTGTCGCTTTCCTTGAAGCACGACAAATCGATCTTGAGTTTGCGACAAGTTGATCCGATGAAGTCGAAGTTGTTGTTCTTCTTCTTGTTTGGCGATTGCGGCAAGTTCAGCCGCTTGTGCTGCGTTTTGTCGCAAGGCAACCGCATCTTGGATCGATTGTTCGACAAGTGCCAGTTCTTCAATCGCTTGTGTCAACGACGTTTGTTGTTGATCGATGGATTGTTGGATCTGCTCTATATGTAGGTGGTATGCAGCAAGTTGAGCTCGTTTGGTGGACGATGCGTCACGCATCCTGTCTTGTTCTGCATCGACCGAATCCATTTTCGCCTTGATTGTGCTTAGCTGTCGTTGGAGGTCGGTCCAGCGTGTTTCACTTTCCAGGAGCTCATTGTTTGCAATTTTCCGAATGTGTTCGATCTCGTCGAGTTCGGACCGCTTTTGCTCCAATTCTTCTGAGGAAAGGTTTACTCGCTGCAAAAGCAAGGCGATACGCTCTTGCAAGACTGTCTGTTCAGCTACAAGCTCAGCGCATCGTTCGGTCGACGATGCATAGCCATTGTCGGCGGAGATCAGTTCTCGTTGCGCATCGAGATATTCCGATTGCACAGCATCCTGATCCTGTTGTAGTTTTTGGAAATGTGCCTGTTCCGCTGACACAACCGATTGCAGTGCGTTTAGTTTTTCTGTCAGCTCAACTGCTGCAAGCTTTGCATCCTCAAGTTGCTTTTGGTACCTGTCGCGATCCAATTCAAGAGCCATTCGATCGAGCCAGCCCAGTTGCATCCGCTTAGTCTGCATCGTCAGGGTCAATTCGCGATAGCGTTGGGCTTTGCTCGCCTGGCCTTTTAGAGCATCAAGTCGTTTTCCTACTTCGTCGACGATATCGCTGAGTCGAATCATGTTCTGATCGACGCGCAGAAGCCGTCTTTCTGCCTCGATTTTTTTTGCTTTGAATCGCGAAATCCCAGCAGCTTCTTCGAAGATTCCACGCCGTTCCTTGGCAGACGCCTGAAGCAATCGATCTACTTTCCCCTGTTCAATAAGGCTATAAGCATCGACGCCAACTCCGGTACCTCGAAAAAGATCTTTCACGTCCTTGAGGCGACAGGGTTGGCCATTGATTCCGTACTCGCCCTCCCCACTTCGGAATACGCGCCGGCTCACATGTACTTCATCGGCATCGTAACTGAAGATGCGAGTTGTGTTATCCAAGATCAGGATAACTTCAGCGCTGTTGGCTGGTTTACGTCCGCCTTCGGCCGAACCCTTGAAAATAACATCGGCCATATCCGTACCGCGCAACGCTTTTGCGCTTTGCGCACCCAGCACCCATTTCACGGCATCGACGACATTGGACTTTCCAGAGCCGTTAGGCCCGACGACGACCGTTATCCCTTCAGGAAAATCGAGTCTGGTTCGATCTGCAAAACTCTTGAAGCCAACTAGTTCGAGGGCTTTGAGCATGGGTTATTACCGAGATCTTTTGGCTGTGGTTGGGACATGAATTTTGAGCGTCGATCATAAGTCGGGCTGAACCGGACGCTAGCGCGCCCGCGGCTGATTAGCCGAAGGGCGATAGCCCACGGTTTGCGGCCCATGTTGTGATCGATGCCGAATTTTGAGCCTCAATGCGCTAGCATGAGGGCCGGTTTCGAAGGTAATTCACAACGTTTCTGCCCGCACGCTAGCGCGTTGCGGCTCAAAGTGAGTGCCGTTACGCTAACGTCATACTGATCATGAACAAGCCGGACTCATCGGTTGAGCATGGCGGAGAACTCGTCATCCGACATTTCTGGACTGGCAGGCAACGCCTGATCGTTTGAAACCGTTTTCTCATCCTTTGTCTCTCTTTTCCAAGAAGCTTTTCGCAGTCCAATGGCGGACCACCAACTCGACTTTTTCGATGACGAGCGATCGACGCTTGTGTTGTCAACGCTGACTTCCTTAGCACTTGAAAAAGCCTTTGAATTCTGGTTTGCTGCGTCAACGATTTGCATGTCTTGATTGTGAAGGGGATTCATCGCTACCGGAGTTGACAGAGTTTGGTCTAGTGACAATTGATTTACCGTATGAACCACGTCGTTATAGTTGGCTTGAATATTCCCTAATCCGCGCAACACAGAAACGATATCGTTGGCCACAACCGCGTGACGAATCTCGCCGTTGCTGTGCCGTTTTCTAAGTTTGATTTGATCGCCAAGCAGGGGAGTTAGCGTCAGTAAAGGAGTCGGCGAAACAGGCTCGGTTAATGTGACTGCGATGCTATTCCCGAAAAGGATCACTTCCTTTTGTTTTTGGAGTGAGACGGCTAACAATGGGATAGAGCTTGGGATTTGTACAAATTGAAAGTTGTTCCCAAGGACTTCTCCTTTGACGGAGATGTCGGTTGGATTTCGAAGTCGAATCGCTTTAAAGGCGCCGAATCGCAAATCGGGATCGGGTTCTTGCAGCAGTTGTTCCAGAGCTTCTCGGGCTGACGAGTCTTCGTTGACAACCAGTCCAACCAAACACAGTTCTCGAGCGGCTGGAGTGGATTGGGCCAATTCGAGAAGGACCGGTACCGATTCTTTGCAATCCATATAGGCCAACGAGTATGCCGAATAGAAGCGGACTTCTACATCCGATGAGGACAAACCACCGATCAAAATTTCTTTGGCAGCGTCCGTTCCGATTGCTTCTAGCTCCGCGGCAGCCCGGCAACTTGTCTCAGGATTGGACAGCAACCTCTTGCATCCTCGCAGGCGTTCCTGTTGCTCTTCCATGGACTCACCAAATCCAGTGCATTTGATTACGGACATAAAGTGAGCTGAATCGTGCCGGTATTTTGGAACCGTACTTATGGATACGAACCAATTGCTAATCCCCTCAGCAACCATTTTCTGTTTATTCGAATCTTTAAAAAAGTAGCGAGTGTTGATCGCGGTTTCGATTGCTTTCGCAACGATGACGTGCCTGAACTCTTCCTCAATACGCAGTCCAATGGGCCGGTCCTTTTTCAATCTCGCGCCCCCGATTACGACACCTTTGAGAGGTGTCATTTCGGATTGGCGGGTGAAACTCGTTGGCAGAATTACGACTTCTCCATTTGCAGTCGCTTTCGGCTCGCTCGTATGCATTTTGCCTTTCAGCATTGCCATTTCACTAAGCCGCGATTCCAAAATGTATCCCTCGACCAAGCTTGTGGCGGTGCATTCCGACGAGTTCTCAACTTGTACATCGAGAATATCACCCTTGGAGTTACAGGGATATGCAATCGTACGAAGCTTGACCAAAGCGGTTGACGGGTCATCAAGAAAAGCCTCTGGGTTATCCGTTTCGCGAACTCGCATTTCGTCCAAGATCATATCCCGCTGCAATCCTGGACGTACAATTCCGCCGGTACCGGGCAAACTCGTCGCGATCGCAAAGGAATCAAATTGCGATGGTGACATTCCATTCGATGTTACGACTTCACCGATCAAACGTGGACGGTCAGGATCGGCCATTAGTTCTTGAATGCGCCGCGTATCTTTGACGAAATGGTTGTCTTTTTCGCGATTTTTCGAAATCCATGAACTGCAGCCTGTTATGCAAACAAGTCCAATCCAACCGATGAGAGCGCTGGAACATATGACTCGCTGGTCTAGGCGATAGAATCGATTTGCTCGGTCCATCGAGTTTCGGCTTCCTAAGTTGTCGAATACAATATCACTGTCGAACTGTCAGCCTGGGACAGGCGGACCTACGTGAAAACCAAATCGGCAGCGCAACATGAGGAAATAGCGGTTACCCAACGCTGCGGTCAATATCGCTCCGACGAAAACCTGCGAAAAAACCGGGACTTCTAGCTGATCGCCACCGACTGGTTCCAGGGCTCTGCCTGGGCTGTGCGACAAATAGCAGTTTCGATGTTTCTTTCTGATTTATATGGAGTCTTTTTTGTTCCGAATAACAACAGAGTTATGAACATCGCTAGCCCATCCGTTCGGGGCTTGCCCCCGACGGATGCGTTTTAGCGTACTACATACATTTGGGGTTCCAACTCCCGTTCCCCTTCGGCTTTGCGGATTGTTGATTTACTGCGAATTTGTCAAGCAATATCAGCCGCAGGGCGCTAGCCCACGGTTTACGGCAAAGCACCGGACGCTAGCGCGTTCCGGCTATTTAAATCAACAGCCCGTTTGCCCGCCGGAGGCGGGCAAAGCCGAAGGGGAACGG
>JAYTVL010000145.1:0-6952 GCA_043744075.1 Pirellula sp.
GCCCACCTGTTCCCATCCCGAACACAGTAGTTAAGCTTTCGGAGCCGATGATAGTGCCCACCAGTGCGAAAGTAGGTATTGCCGGATTTTTCAACAAAACAAAGCCCGCTTGCAGAAATGCAAGCGGGTTTTTTTTGGATAGAATCTGTTTCCCTCTGCCGCTTCGCGACTTGTTTAACCGATCGAAGCGATTAGCGCAGATCGCGGGCGACACGGGAACAGTTGAACAGTTGTCCTCAACTGTTCAACTGTCAGTTCCATCTTTGCACCGCAAAAAAAATTATTGACAAACTTGATGGGGAAGTTGGGCTAACGGACGGATTTTGCTTAAACTGAGATGAACTCCCATTCGTTTTTACCGCCTTTTCTGCATTGCCTTGACGCTCGTAACTAATCCGAATTCAATCGAAAACACGCTCAATCAAACAGTCGGCGAGCAAATGCGAGCCGAGGAGCTTAGTTTACGCGCGACGGTTCCTCCGGCACAAGTGCCGGGATATCGACTGGAGCGCCTGTTAGGGCAAGGTGCATTTGGGCAGGTCTGGGTCGGAAACAATCTTAACACAGGACGCACAGTTGCGATCAAGTTTTATCTGCACCGTTCTGGAGTTAATTGGTCGTCGCTGACGCGAGAGGTTAAAAACTTGGTCAGTATGGCTGGGAATCGATTTATCGTCCAAGTGCTTGAGGTAGGCTGGGACGCGGAGCCTCCGTATTACGTGATGGAGTATTTAGAGAACGGATCGCTCGACGATTTAATTCGATCGCGAGGTGCGATGCCACCTTCGAAGGCAGTGGAACTTTTTTCGGATATTGCGATGGGCTTAAATCACTCGCATGGAAAGGGGGTGTTGCACTGCGATCTCAAGCCGGCGAATGTTCTGTTGGATCAGGACTGGTTACCGCGACTAGCTGATTTTGGGCAAAGCCGTTTGTCTAACGAACAGACCCCATCGTTGGGAACTCTTTTTTATATGGCTCCTGAACAGGCTGACCTGAATGCCGTGCCTGACGCTCGCTGGGATGTGTATGCATTAGGAGCTATTTTCTATTGCATGATTGTCGGAAGTCCGCCGTACAAGACGCCCGATACAGTCACCACGTTAGATACTGCTGCCAGTTTGCCTGAGCGACTGAAGCGCTATCGCGACACGATCTTCAAGAGTCACTTTCCGCGGGCTCACCATCGTGTCCGCGGCATGGATCGTTGGTTAGTAGCGATCGTAGATCGTTGCATCGCCAAGAAGCCTGAGGATCGATTTGCCAACGTACAGCAGGTCTTAGCGGCGATTGAGCGCCGGCAGATGGCTCGATTGCGTCGACCACTTATGCTGTTGGGAATTGTTGGCCCAATCTTGTTGTTGACGGTGATGGGGCTGTTTGCTCGAAGAGGTGTCTTGATGGCTTCGCACGACACAACCCAGCAGATGCAAGAAGGGGCTCTAGAAAGCAACTTGTTTGCGGCCAAATTTGCGGCAAGAACTCTTGAATCGGAGATGGCATCGCTTTTCAAATTGATCGAAGAAGATGCTCGAGAAAGCGACCTTGAGAATCGTTTTGTTTCTTTGGTAGACGAAGCTGGCGAAAGTTTTCTTCAAGCCCTTGCGAAATCAGCGAATGGCCGAACTCCTCCTGAGTTCATAACCAAGCTGGAATCGTTAGCGAGCCGAATCAAATTGGAAAAGTACCTTGAGGAACGATTGACAGAAATTAGATCGCAAACTGAGAGTTCGCAGAAACCTACTCGATTCGACAGCATGTTTATTACGGATCGGTTTGGAAACATTCTAGCTGGCGCATTTACATCGGACCGTGTAGCAAACCCGATCGGCTCCAACGTCGCGTACCGAAGTTATTTTTCTGGCCAATCGCGTGATCTTGACGAAAAGACTCCTCGCCTCCAAATTGCACGAACAACATCATCTCGAGTAAGTGTGCCGTTCAAATCGAAGACGACTAACCGAAATAAGTTTGCCGTTTCCACGCCGATTTCGGTGATGTTAGACGAGGACCCCGACAAAAAGGACGAACAACTTCAGCGAGTTGAGGGTTTGTTGGTCTTAACAATCAATGTTGGCGATTTTGAGTTGCTATCCGAGGATGAAGAAAGAGAAACACCGGATGAAGGGCGGACCTCGATTCTTAAGAACCGCTTTGCAGTTCTGGTAGACGGGCAAGTGGGAACTAGAGACGGGGGAGCCAGCGAGGGGACACTGTTGCAACATCCCATTTTTAGAAAAATTTCTGTCACAAGCGTTTCGCCCTATGAAAAAGGCCTTCCATTTCAAATCGACCGCGAGATGTTTAAGACGCTACAGGAGGACGGCGGAACCCTTGAGTATGTCGATCCCGTCTCAGCAGATCCACGAGGTAGTGAATTTAAGGGCAATTGGATTGCGGCTATGCAAAGAGTCGATATTTCGAGAAGAGATGCCGAGAGGGAACACAAGCAGTCGACCGATCTTTGGGTGCTTGTTCAGGAGCGAGCCGATTCCATTACCGCTCCGGTAGCCGCAATGGAAACAAGATTGATTCAAGAGGGAATGATTGCCCTTTTGGCTTTGTTAGCCGTCGTAAGCATGCTTTGGATTGTAGTTCTTTGGGTGATGCGCCTACCCGACAGCTTTGCGTCCGTAGTACGTTCAAGAAGCGGTGGCGGAACAGAAATGACGGGATCGGCGAACGACGCAACCCCGGATGCAGAACGCTGAAATTTCCTGGCCATGGCCAGGAAACTTCGGCCACTTGGCAAGGAATGGAGGCTGAATTGACCTTAGAGCCTGACGGGATTGGAAAATTCGCCATTTCCAGTTAAATTCACGGTTGCTTATTCAATTGCGGCTACCCGAACTCGTTGTCTTTTGATTTGTTTTTCTCGAATTTCCAGCGAAAGTCTCTCGCAAAAAAAACTTCCTAGGTGATGATAATGTGCGCGGAAAGTCTTTAAGATTTCGTTCGCGCCAGACAATTGGGCAAATCGGGGAATGGTTATTTTGCCTAATTAACGGAATTCATGATTTGCAGCAGGATTTAAAATGATTGATTCGAATAGCACTCCAAAGAAGTATTGGCGAGTCAAGAAATCCCCCTCGCCGTTGCTTCTTTCACCGAAGGCAATGGAGTTAGTGCTTACGAAAGAACGAATGCGATGTGATCGCTACGGCCAATATTTCGCACTAATTGTTATCCAGCTTAAGAAAGTTGCGGGCCTAGCGCCGACGAAGCAACTGCGTCTCGTTGCAAGAATACTACACAAGCGATTGCGTCTGACCGACGAAAAGGGGCTTTTGCTCAAGGGTGGTCTGGGTGTTTTGCTACCGATGACCGAGTTAGAAGATGCCAGAATAGTTCTTGACTCCATTGTTCAGAATGCGCGTCAATATGGACTGACCTTTGAGACAGAAATTTTTACCTATTCGGGCAAAGAAACATTTCCTAAGCCATATGATACGATGGTGCCGCCCTCGGATTCGGACTCCAATATAGTTTTCGATGATGAAATGAGCGTCGAAAATGCCATTGTTGAAACTTCAGCTTCTATGTCGAAATCAACGGTCGTTACGGTAGAAACTCCAGTTAGGGCAATCGCGACAATCCGAGCAGAAAACTTATCGCAATTACGCCGTTCTGGTGTTGGTAAGATTGTGTCTGCAGGTACGATCCCTTCGAAGTATATTTGCAGATGGTACCCAAGGTGGAAGCGTTGCTTGGATGTTTGTTTCGCTTTGATCGGACTTGTGGTTTCGGCTCCAGTTATTTTGATTGTTGCCATTGCAATCAAGCTCACGTCCAAAGGGCCAATCCTTTTCCGACAGATGCGTACAGGGCAATTCGGCATTGCATTTCCAATCTACAAGTTGCGAACCATGGTTGTAGACGCCGAAGAGTTAAAGGGAAAGTTACATCAATTGAATGAACGAGACGGCCCCGCATTCAAAATGAAGAACGACCCGAGAGTTACCGCTCTGGGGCGTTGGCTTCGAAAAACGGGCATAGACGAGTTGCCTCAGCTTTGGAACGTCTTAGTGGGCCATATGGCGATTGTTGGTCCACGACCGCTACCATGCAATGAGGATGCAAAGTGCAAGGTGTGGCATCGCCGGCGTCTGGACACAAAACCGGGCTTGACATGCACTTGGCAAATTTCGAAATCGCGGAGAGTATCCTTTTCGGATTGGATGCGAATGGATTTGCGATACGCTGATAAGCGAACCATTGTGGGTGACGGTAGTCTCATGATCAAAACGGTGTTGGCTGTTTTTCTGGGCAGAGTTGGGCATTGATAGTTTGCCACGCTGGAAGAAAGAATGTAGGATAGTCCTTTCAATTTCGGTGCTCTGGAAGGTCGGTCGTCATTCCCTTTAGCAATTTGCCCACATTTCAATCCGTTATGCCACGCGAACGTGTAGTGCTAGCGATGAGCGGCGGAGTCGATTCCAGCGTCGCTGCTCATCTCTTGATCGAGCAACAATTCGACGTTATTGGTGTGTTTATGCGGCATGGCGAAAAGTCGAGTGCCGCATGCGAATTGGATTCCGGCAAGCCGAATCCGCTTTTGCCGCTTCTGCAAGGACGGCTAGATCACAAACAAGGATGCTGTAGCGCCAGTGATGCGGCGGACGCAAGGCGCGTTGCCGACAAATTCGGTATCCCATTTTTTGCAGTAGACCTAGAGTCCGATTTCAAGCGAATCGTAGACTACTTTGTAGATGAGTACCAAAACGGTCGAACCCCCAATCCGTGCGTCCAGTGCAACAATTGGCTTAAATTCGGGCGGTTATTTGACTATGCGGACGCAGCGGGTGCCAAGTATGTTGCGACTGGACACTACGCGCGAATGTTTCCTTCAGCTACCCCTAGCCTTCCGCCCGAGCTGCATCGAGGATTGGACGTTACCAAAGATCAAGCCTACGTTCTTACCGGCATCGATCGCTCACTTCTGCCTCGCATGCTACTCCCAGTTGGTGGATTTCAAAAGGCCGAGATCAGGCGGATGGCATTGGAGCTGGGATTGCGAGTCGCCGACAAGAAGGACAGTCAAGAGATTTGTTTTGTCGCATCAGGGGACCATCCCCAGTTTGTGCGCGATAAGTCGCAGTTTTCGACGGCCGGAGAGATCGTAACATCGGATGGACGTGTTGTTGGCACCCATTTGGGGATAGAGGGCTTCACCGTCGGTCAACGCAAAGGTACGGGCGTAGCGATGGGGTCACCCTATTATGTAACCGATATTTTTCCCGAGTCATCGCGAGTCGTTATTGGGCCATTGACTGAACTTGCACGTTCGTGGCTTATTGCCGACGAGTCGAACTGGTTGGTCGATTTCCCTATTGGAACGATTTTTGAAGGCGAGGCTCAAATTCGATACAATTCGGGTCCGGAGCCAGCAACAGTAAAACGTCTTTCGGAAAAACAGTTTAGAGTAGATTTCCGAGACCCGAGTTATGCTGTTTCGCCCGGGCAATTGGCTGCAGTTTTCAATGGTACACGAGCCATAGGTTGCGGTTGGATCCGAAAAACCGGCTAGCGCGGATTATTCACAACTCGAAAGCCAATGAATAATCCGCGCTTGCCCTGTTGCTAATCCTGGTCGGTTGTGTTCACAATACTTAAGTACAAACATCCTTTACCTCAGTTTTGCCAGACCAACTAGCTATGAGCCTTTTCTTCGCCCAACAAAATATCGAAAACATCCCCGTTCAGACCCTTGTCATGATTGGACTGCTCCTTTTAGCGATGTTTGGTGGCCTGATCAGTTTGGTAGTCTTCTGGAATTTTGGTAGCCTCTGGTTACAAGCAAAAACGAGTGGTGCCGATGTCTCCATGTCGAGCCTCATCGGTATGTATTTTCGGCAAGTGCGTTCTCAAGTCATCGTGAACGCAAAAATCATGGCCGCTCAAGCTGGACTGGATATCGATCGCACCAATGGCATCAGTACACAGCGACTGGAAGCCCATTATCTTGCAGAAGGAAACGTCATGAATGTGATCAATGCAATCATTGCGGCCCATCGCGCAGGTATCGATTTGGATTTCGACAGAGCTGCGGCCATCGACTTAGCAGGTCGTGATGTGCTCGATGCCGTACGTACATCTGTGCATCCCCGCGTGATAGATTGCCCAGACCCGAAGCACAGCGGCAGCGGTTTTTTGTCGGCAATTGCTCGAAACGGCATCGAACTCCGTGTGAAAGCTCGCGTGACTGTGCGAACCAATTTGGAACAATTGATTGGCGGAGCAACCGAGGAAACTGTCATCGCACGCGTCGGTGAGAGTATTATCAGCTCGATTGGCTCGTCCGAAACGCATTTGGTTGTGCTGGAAAATCCCAACCTGATTTCGAGAACGGTTCTAAAACGTGGACTTGATAATCAAACCGCTTTTACCATCGTATCCATTGATATTGCACACATCGAAGTGGGGCAAAACATTGGAGCAAGACTGCGAGCGGACCAGGCCGAAGCTGATGTTCGTATGGCTAGAGCGCAAGCCGAACAGAGACGCTCAGAGGCGATTGCGTCAGAACAGGTTATGAAGGCAAAAGTGGCCGAGAACAGGGCAAATCTCGTCTTGGCGGAAGCCGGTGTTCCTAAAGCTATGGCGAAAGCATTTGTTGACGGCCACTTTCAGACGACAACGATTCCTTAGCATCGAGCGGCCGAATGGAATCTACCGTAGGATGGGACCATCTGTCCCGTCCGTCTACATCCTGTCCCGTCCGTCTACATCCTGTCCCGTCCGTCTACATCCTGCCCCGTCCGTCTACATCCTGTCCCGTCCGTCTACATCGTTCGGGACAATGGTCCCAAACTACGACCGGTATGTCCAAACCTTCTGATCGCCTTAGTAACGCCATTGCAGACCGTAGTTGAGGCTATGCAGTGCGTAGTTGCTGCTCAACAGCGAGAAACTAGGCGTGATTGCACCCGTTGGAGGATTACTCAAATTCGAA
>JAYTVL010000146.1:0-26765 GCA_043744075.1 Pirellula sp.
ATGGTGTTCTGATGCCCGATGCAATCGAAGAGCCGATTTGGCTTATCGAGATTCAATTGCAATGGGACGCATGGATCTACAATCGAATCGTTGTGGAAATGGCTATGGTTCAAGAAGAAAACGAGGGACGTTTAGTACACGGGCAATCATTTTCGGCGCGAAGGACTTAGACCCGAAAACCGAGCCATGGTGCCTATTAGTTTCGTCGTACTATCTGGATGCGATGTTGACTGAGCTTGGCATGAATTCACCAGGGCACCTGCTGGTTGCGTTGTTTCAGCCACTGGTCGAGAAAAACACGGAATTGTTGCGACAGAACGCGGCCAAGTACTATAATCAGATTGAAACGTTTCAATCAGACGCACATTTGAAGAGCAAATTGCACGAAGTGTTTGTCGATTGGTTGGAGGATCTGAAATTACGACTTGATCACCTACAGCAACAGATTCATCTCCGAAACAAGGGAAGTTAAAATCGTCCGTTCTGAGCGCATCTTCGAGGAAAGAGAAAAGCGTCAGGACTAGTTGACGGCGATCAACATCGTTCCGGGCTAAATTAATCGTGCTACAATACCGCTCGCTACGCGCGGGACGAGTTGCGATGGACTAAAGCACGACGTACTAGCAAGTGATCCTTGTGCGCGAGTCACTTGCGTGAAAGTCGTGCCAGAAAGCTCAAATCTTCCCTGCGTTATGGCCAAGTCTGAAGCGTCATTAACTGGATTCTGTGTTGAGGAGCGTTGCTGTGTTTCGTTTGGAAGTAATTGACTACATTGATCAAAGCAATCAGTCGCTTGTGGCTCGAGTACCTGAGGCTGGAACGGCTGCTATTCAGTTCGGTGCCCAACTGATCGTTCAACAGTCACAAGAAGCCATTTTCTTTCGAGACGGTCGAGCGATGGACTCTTTTGGCCCAGGACGATTCACGCTCACGACGGCGAATCTGCCGATCATCGGTAGCATTCTCACGGCTCCGTTTGAAAAATCCCCGTTTCAAGCCTGCGTCTATTTTATTGGCAAGCAAACGTTTATCGATCAGCGATGGGGAACCAGGAATCCGATCACCATTCGTGATCCGCAATTTGGTGTTATTCGCATGCGCGGTTATGGCAAATTCGCGTATCGAGTGGCGGACGGTGCATTGTTGCTCAACACTCTTGTTGGCACGCAAGGCAAGTTCACCACTGAAGAGATCGTCAACTACTTGCGCGACATCATTGTGGCAGGCTTGACGGATCTGTTGGCGACGAGCGGAATTGGATTGTTGGACATGCCGGCCCGTATGGACGATATAAGCGCCGCCGCACGCGTGAAACTTGGCGATCAGTTTTCAAAATACGGATTGGAGCTAACGGAATTCTTCATCAGCAATATTTCGCCACCCGAAGAAGTTCAAAAGGCAATAGATGCAAGGTCGAGCATGGCGGTATTAGGTGATCTGCGTTCCTACACGATGTACGCAACAGGGAACGCGATTCAGGCAGCGGGCAATGCGGGTGCCGGCGGATCTCCACTTGGATTCGGGCTTGGAATGATGCTGCCTCAAATTCTGCAGCAACAGCAGGGTGGACAAATTCCAGCCGGAAGCCCTCAGCAAGCCGGCGGCGCTGGATTTCCAACGCCTGCGGTTTCTGCGACGGCTACACCACAACACCTTGATTTTTCCGCTGCGAAGCCAGCCAGCGCAGAAGACTTGCTTAAGCAGCTGCAGCGATTGGCGCAACAGTTTGGCTGGGCGCTCGAGGAAACAGATAAAAACGCGTATTCGGCGGTCGTTCCGCTAGCCGCAGCGCGGCGCCAAAAAGTTTACTTTGAACTGGATCGAAAAGACACGGATGGAAATCGAGTACTCGGAGTTTGGAGTACTTGCGGCTCTATTAACCCTTCGGCCGCAATGACTGTCCTGCGCAACAATGACTCTGTTGTGCATGGCGCGTTCGCTATTCGACGAAT
The DNA here is from genome assembly GCA_043744075.1 of Pirellula sp. Taxonomy (GTDB): domain Bacteria; phylum Planctomycetota; class Planctomycetia; order Pirellulales; family Pirellulaceae; genus JBKCUI01. Next base: position 1,953 of record JAYTVL010000146.1, read on the forward strand.
GCCCGACGGAGAGGTGCTGGTTTTGCGCTCCAATCTCCTTGCAGACCTAACAGACGCGGGAGAAATGGCAAAGATCATTTCTGCGATAGCATGGCAAGCCGATCAAGTGGAGCAACAACTGTCCGGCTCGGCGGACAATTTTTAGTAGGTCCTGCCTGCCGGGCAGGACTTCGACCCCGCGTTCGATATCAACTTACTCTTTGCCTTTTAAGTACAACCGCACCTCCCCAATTGAATCGAGTTCTCCATGTCACTTGCGTTTAAGATCGTTCAGAAAATAGTTTGCAAAGGCTTCCAGCCTGTGGCCGTACATTCACGGGCAGGACTTCTATGCCACATGCGTCGTATTTTATTTTTCTGTCTCATCGCATTTTCGATCATCTGTTCAAGTATCAACTGCCTGCTCGCGGAGGATGCATCTGGACAATGGAATCAATGGCGAGGTCCAAATCGAGATGGCATTTCCACCGAAAAAGGGCTGCTCGAATCCTGGCCGGAGGAGGGCCCAGCGGTCGTTTACAGAGTCAAAGGGCTTGGCAAGGGGATGGCAAGCGTTGCTATCGTAAATAGCAAAATCATTACGATGGGAAATAAGGACGGAAGCACCAGAGTGGTTTGCCTAAATCAAAGAAATGGCGAGATCGAGTGGAGCACTCCGTTCACGCCGGAAAAAAGCGATCCGAATTGCAGTCCGACCGTCGATGTGGCGAGTGGACTGGTCTATGCTTTGTCTAACGACGGTGTATTGGTTTGTTGCAAGTTGGATGGCGGTCAAGTCGTTTGGCAAACAAGTTTTACCAAGGACTTTGGTGGCAAGATCGAATCGGGTTGGGGTTACAGCGAATCGCCTCTCGTGGATGGAGATTATCTCATTTGTACGCCCGGAGCCCAAGATGCAATGGTTGTCGCGCTTAACAAAAAAACCGGCGAAGCAGTTTGGAAAGGCAAGGCACCTGAAGGAAAACTGCATGGCAACGATGGCGCAGGATATTCCTCCGTAATCATTTCTAACGCGGTAGGCGTCAAGCAATATGTTCAACTGATAGGGCATGGGATCGTCAGTTATGATGCGGCAACTGGCTTGTTGCTATGGAACTATGATCGTGTTGCAAATCGAACTGCCAACATTCCGACCCCTATTGCAAAAGACAATTTCATTTTCTGTTCGACCGGTTACAGCGATGGCGGGACTGCGTTGCTGGAAATTGTCAAAAAGCGGAATCAGCTTGAGGCTAAAGAAGTTTACTACAAGACCAGTAAAGAGCTTCAAAATCATCATGGCGGAATGATCATGATCGGCGATTATGTGTACATGGGGCACGGTCACGACAACGGCTTCCCCACTTGTGTCGAATGGAAGACGGGCAGGAACATCTGGGACAAGATTCGTGGAGCGGGTACCGGCTCGGCCGCCATCGTTGTCGCTGAGGACAAGCTCTACTTCCGATATCAAGACAGTACAATGGCGCTGATTAGCTCGAAAAAAGACAAATACGACTTGATCAGCAAATTCAAATTACCAACACACAACGGAGAAAGCTGGCCGCATCCCGTCATTGCGGGCGGCAGGTTGTATATCAGAGACCAAGACGAATTGGTATGTTTCAAGATCAGGAAGTAGCAATACGTCATGTTTCGATCGAAGGCAGCTGTTGTCGGTACGGGATTCATCGGGCCAGTCCATATTGAAGGCCTGATTCGAGCCGGAGTGCAAGTACAAGGGGTGCTCGGTACAAGTCTTGAAAAATCCAAGCGAACTGCAGATTTGTTTGGACTCAAAAGAGCATATCGCAATTTGGACGAACTGGTTAAGGACCAAGAGGTAAATGTCGTCCATTTGACAAGTCCGAACCGGTTTCATTTCGAACAGACAATTCGATGCCTGGATGCGGGCAAACATGTACTTTGTGAGAAGCCGCTTGCGATGGACTCGAAAGAGAGCGGAGAACTAGTGCGACGGTCGCGGCTGGCAGGTGTCTTGACCGGGGTTAACTACAACGTTCGTTTTTATCCGATGTGCATCGAGGCGGCCGATCGGGTTAAACGAGGTGATATTGGCGAAGTTTTTCACATTTCGGGAAGCTACGTTCAGGATTGGCTGCACAAGCCAACCGATTTCAATTGGCGAGTTTTGTCAGATCAGGGAGGTCCGCTTCGTGCTTTGGCCGATATTGGAACACATTGGCTTGACCTCGTTCAGACCATATGTCACCTAGAGATTCATTCGGTTTGCGCGGATTTGCAAACCGTCTATCCGACGCGACGGCGGCCGTCTGGTAGCGTCGAAACATTCTCCGGAAAACTGAATAGCGAGGAGCGAGAGCTGGTGGACGTCTCTGTGGACACTGAGGACTATGGTGGCGTGATGCTTCGATTGAGTAACGGAGTTCGAGGCGTGATGCATGTTTCGCAAGTAACTGCCGGTCACAAGAATTGCATTCGATGGGAGATTGCTGGTTCCAAGCAGAGCTTGGCTTGGAATAGCCAGCGTCCTGATGAACTATGGGTTGGAAATAGAGATTCTGCCAACCAGACGCTGCTACGAGACCCAGGCCTGCTTTCGGAGTCTGCTAGATCGCATGCACAGTATCCTGGAGGTCACAACGAAGGATTCCCGGATACATTCAAGCAATTGTTCCGGTCCTTCTATTCGGCAATTGAAACAGACGAAACTTATGGCAAAATACGTTTCGCCGATTATCCCACATTTGAAGACGGACATCGGGAGGTTTTGCTGTGCGAGGCAATTCTTAAAAGTGCTCAAGAACAAAGATGGATCGAATTAGATACAAATGTTACTTAGTGATTCTCGACTAATAGGATTATTAACTCATGAATCGATGGGAGTCCGGTCGGCTTCGTTGGAGTTGCTCAGTGGAAGTTTTTCTACCGATGCCCGCTGGCTGCCCCAGATTTTTGTCGCTTGGGATACGTACGGTGCCCACGAGGCCTTCCCTGAATTTCCGCTTCTCACGCACTTTGCTATCCCAGCTGAGTTGGTTAGCGAATGCATCGATCGAGCACATCGCATGTCGGCGGGAAAGGCGATAACCGATCGAGTATGCCGATGCGCAGGAAAACTTATCGAGGCGATATCGGTTGCGCCGCCCGTAACGTTTGCAAATCACGTCGCAGCAATTCATGATCTCAAGCTTCAGTCAAAAATTTTCTTTCGCGTAAACGATCAAAAGATGCGAGCCCGATGTAATTGGATCGACCGCGAGTTTTCGGATTTAGCTGAAACTCTAGTTCACAATCCTGGAAGTATTCTGAACCTCTACGAAGTATTGGAGAGTCAGTTTCTACAAGGCCGAGCTGACGATGTTCTTAAGTCGGCTTTCCAGTCGCTAAGATCGGATTTACACGGTCATTTGCACGGTCATTTACTCAGTCAAGTGGATTCGCAGGAACGTACGCAGGAGCAGGTGTCCAATGTCTGTCTCGAGCTTGCTACGCGGTATCGGATGGTAGGCTACGAGGCATGGTTTGTCGACTTATTGGATCATCGCGAGTCCTCGATCGCTGATGCGGCATCCGTGGGGCTAGCTCGTTGCAGAACGGATACTTCGCTGCCGCTAATTGCGGATCGATTTGCGGACTATTCCAAATCCGGCCAGTTGCGGTCGATCGACGTCTTGAGACGCGGTAGAATGCCAAAGACGTCCGAGTTGTTGCGGTTCTTGCGAGCGCACGGGCATGGCACGCAGGTTCAAAATGCTTTGCGAGCGGCCGAAGTACTGCAATACGATTTTTCGAGTTTGGAGGATTGGCTGGAAGCGTTGGTTGTCGTCGATGAACCCAGTTTTGGACAACTCAAAGGGTCGCTCGCGATTGTTGAGCCTCTAACGGAATCGTTGTCGCAAGCCGACCGAGCCCGAACCTTGCATTTGTTGCGATCTCGATTCAAAGACTAGGCTCTGTTTCTAAACGTAGCATAGGCATCTTGCCTGTGAAGGATAACGTTGTAATCTCAGGCTGGAAGCCTAAGCTACGTAATGCTATACTCCACTCGCTTCCTAAATAGGCTTTCACGGTACGGTTTTTCCTAATTCATACACGTCAACCAATAATGTTCCGCTGCCTATTGGCGATCGAATCGACATGCGATGAAACGGCCGCCGCTGTGATTTCAGAAGAAGGCGAAATTCTTGGCGAGTGCATTGCTACCCAAACAGAACTACATGAGCAGTACCAAGGAGTTGTCCCTGAGATCGCCGCGCGAGCTCACCTGGATCGAATCTTACCGGTCATCGACGCTGCTTTGCAGCAGTCCAATGCGTCCGTGAGTGATTTAGTTGCGATTGCAGTCGCAACACATCCAGGCCTACCAGGTTCTCTGCTTGTCGGGTTGTCTGCGGCAAAGGGATTGGCGCTGGCGTGGCGCAAACCAATTGTTGGTATCAATCACGTGCAAGCCCACATCTATGCCTGCGGGATGGGCAGGCCGGAGAGTGTTTTTCCTTGCATCGGATTTGTCGTCAGTGGTGGCCACACGAGCCTGTACCATTGTGTTTCGCCCACGGAATGGATTTATATTTCAGGGACCATTGATGATGCAGCCGGTGAGGCATTTGATAAGGTGGCAGTCATGTTAGGCTTACCCTTTCCTGGAGGCCCAGCGCTATCTAAGTTGGCCGAGTTAGGCAACTCGAAAGCGATTCCGTTTCCAAGGCCAATGCTAGACGACAAAACTCGATTGGATTTTAGTTTTTCTGGATTGAAGACGGCAGTCAGGTATCGCATCGCCGGAACTGGAAAACAAAGTTGGAACGCTTTGGCTTTATCTCCTCAATTGAGAGCGGACATCGCAGCTTCTTTTCAGCAAGCGATCATTGATTGCTTGGTTGGAAAGAGCATGCAAGCTGTAAAGAAGATTGGTGTGAAGCGACTTTGCGTCGGTGGTGGGGTCGCGGCTAACCGTGAGTTCCGGCGCCAGTTGACTCAAACGTGTGATCGCTCGCAAATCGAATTGCACATAGCTGCACCAGAGCTATGTACCGATAACGCGGTTATGGGAGCATTGGCATGGGAAAAGATCAAGCTTGGCCATTTTGATACGCTTGCGTTAGATGCGAAGCCCGGTTTGTTGCGCAAATGTTAACACGCGTCGCAGAAGTTTGAAGCTTGTTTAACCGATCGGAGCGATTAGCACAGATCGCGGACTTCCAAAAAACCAGCCATATAACAAAGCCCGATCCAGGCAATTGCGACGTTGAAGCATTCAGGGCAGGCCAGCCGCTCGTCTATGCCTGATCCTAAAAACCAACTCTTGGTCATCCGACTCCAACCACCGCATATCCATTTCACAACGAAGGCATCTGCGCGTTACTCGCTTAAAGGGAAACGCTTACAAATCTTGGAGGTTCTCAGCGAGAAGTGGCAGGAAATCACTGCCAAGCGATCCGTTTTCAGGCACAATGGTGCGGTATATAGCCTCTTCATTTACCGGAATAGCGATCTCCAATGGCATTTTCAACAAAACTGATTACCCAAGCGTACAAGACGGCGACGGCTCGTTACACAGAGCTTGGCGTCGACACCGAAGTCGCAATCGCAGCGCTAGCTAAAATCCCAATTTCGCTTCACTGTTGGCAAGGCGATGACGTCAGTGGATTCGAAAATACTGGTGGAGTTCTCGGCGGCGGTATCGCCGTCACCGGTAATTACCCTGGCAAAGCTCGAACGGCCCAAGAGCTTAGGGCTGATATCGAACAAGCGTTCAAGTTAATACCTGGAAAACATCGTCTAAACTTGCACGCGTTTTACGGTGAATTTGGTGGGAAGAAAGTAGATCGTAACGAGATTCAACCTAAGCACTTTCAGGAATGGATCGGCTGGGCCAAGCAGAATCAACTTGGAATGGATTTCAACCCAACCTGCTTCTCGCATCCGAACGCTTCAGACGGTTTCACACTTAGTCATTCCGACAAGGGCGTTCGCGATTTTTGGATTGAACACTGCATCGCCTGTCGGGAGATCGGAGCGGCGATGGGCAAAGCGCTTGGGTCACCGACCGTGACAAACGTGTGGATTCCGGACGGTTACAAGGATACGCCCGTTGACCGACTCGCTCCACGACAGCGGCTAACTGAATCTCTCGACAAAGTGTTTGCAAAGAAGCTAAGTCCAAAGCATCAACTTGACGCAGTGGAGTGCAAGCTGTTCGGAATTGGAAGCGAAAGTTACGTTGTCGGAAGCCATGAGTTTTATTTGGGATATGCGATTAAGAACCAAAAAGTACTCTGTCTAGATGCAGGGCACTTTCACCCGACGGAATCCATTGTGGACAAAATAACGTCGACGTTAATGTATGTCCCTGAGATACTATTGCACGTAAGCCGCGGAGTTCGGTGGGACAGCGATCATGTTGTGATTTTTGACGATGCCTTGCAAGCGATCGCGGCAGAATTGGTGAGAAATAATTTGCTTGGCAAAACCCACATCGGTCTCGATTTTTTTGACGGAAGCATAAACCGCATCGCGGCCTGGACAATTGGAACACGCAATACGATCAAATCGTTGCTGATGGCAATGCTGGAGCCAGCTTCCCTACGGGCAGCCGAGCAATCGGGAGATTATACTAGCCGGCTTGCTATAATGGAGGAGAGTAAGGGTCTGCCCTGGGCGGCAGTTTGGGATCACTATTGCCAAGTATCTGGAGTTCCCGTGGGACAGAGTTGGCTCGAAGAAGTTCGGCGATACGAGCACACTGTTCTTGCTAAACGATAGAGTATTCGTTTAAGGACCGTTCGACCAATAAGTGTCTTGTTTTCGTATTCGGAGTCGCAAGACTTCGGAGTAAACGCGACCAATACTGAACTCTTGCGAGTCCAGCTACGGCAGTTGTTTCTCGAACGGTCCTAGAAAAGCCTGCGGTATTTTGTTGCGAACGGGCACGACGGGTATTTAACTTATTTAACACCAAACTGGAGAATTATTTGTGGATAGCAACGGCGACATAATCGCTAGCGATGGCATGCCGATTAAGGTGCAGCAATTGCCTCAAGATATTCGCGCAATGCAAGGTGTCTGGCTTTTCCTTTTGACCCTTAGTATCTTCTTCTTGTCTAGCATTCTGTTGTTCATTCTTTACGTCACATTGAGGCTTTCCCCTGAAGTGGGCCTAAGACCTCAGTCGTTTTATTTACCTAAGAGTTTCTTATCCTCCACGCTATTGTTGTTTGGTGTATCAGGATCGCTCGAATGGGCATTGCGTGCAGCAAGGAGAGATCGTTCGAACGATATTAGGGTTGCGACAATCGCTGCGCTAATCATGGGGATGCTGTTTATGGCGATTCAGTCCGAGGGCATGTATAGATTGCTGGTTGCCGCATCCGAGGTAAGATCGTCACGCAACAGCACCTATGCATTGACGTTTGCACTTGCTTTCATTCACGCAATGCACGTAGTGGGAGGAATGATTGGACTTGTTATCACCGCGTTCAACGCCGGCAGAGACAAATACGACCGCGAACGCCATTTCGGATTGCGGTTTTGCACGCTCTATTGGCATTTCTTGGACATTGTTTGGATTCTATTGTTGGCATGTTTTGTTATAACCGGCATGCTTGTCAATAGCTCCATTACTGGTTAACCATGTCGTCCATTTGACGGGCCGTAGTATGTGTCAAGAATCTCCGAGAGATGTAATTGCCTAGATCATGAAGATGCAAGGAGAATTCACTGAGTCGCGACCTCAATATCACTCGCTCCTCCCTCCCCGATTCGTCTTTGACGATGTCTTCGCCCAAGGCTTCGGCATCGAAAAGTCGAAGGTTGCCTCGGCATTCCGTAATTTTTTTCCGGTAGCGGGCAACTTCCGCCTTGTCTGCCGCCGGCAAGGCGTCCAAGTGCTGAAGTATTTGAATAAACTGGAATGCCAAACCGCGAGGATTGGATGGATCAACCACCAGCAAGTCAAGCACAGGACCAATTTCGTAGCTCATGAGATAGCGGTAACGGTAGGTCATCGAGCTATCGCAAATGTCTAGCAGTGCTTCCAGTAGCTGCCGAGAGTTTTTCGCGTAAGGGACCAGCAGAAGTTCAATCAAACGCAGCAAGTTCTGAGCTCGATCAATTCGTCGCCCAAGATCTAAAAAAAGCCAGCCTGGGCCGCGGGTCATGCTTTCAGATGCAAGTCCAGCGAACGCAGACAAGTGACCGATCATTTGATTGAGTATCGATAACGCTTCACCCATTCGCTCCCGTTGACCTGGCCAGGGTGCCTGCGACGAATAGTCGAGTCGACTAAGAATCTGCCAGGAGTCCAGGCTCAACCGATCGCGAATCGTTTCTGCATTTCGGATGATCCTGTTGGCCGCATTAGCAAGTCCATCGGATTGGTTTTGGTCGAAAACAAAGCGGAGAACGGTTTGTCTCATTTCATGTAGCGCTACAGTTTCGTCTCGCGGAGGTTCGCTGGACATTTTCGAACTCTCGCATAGTGTTCGTACTACTTGCCATTGAGAAGGCAGCGAGTCCGACGTCACTTCGGACGTAAGTTGCGAGCTGCAGTATCTCGCATGCTTGGCCATAAACTCCATCCGTTCAGCGAAACGACCGAGCCAAAACATGTGTTCAGCGACTCTGCTCGGAAGATCCATCCCGGTACGACGAAGTTCAACATTTTGCTTGCCTGACGACAGCAACGTCGTCGGCTTTACCGGACCATTATTCAGCACCCAAACGTCTTTGCTCATCGATCCGCAAACCAGAGTCTCGTCTAGCTTTTCGACAGAATCAGCGACGCGAGCCACTCCGCCCGGCATGATCTCCAATTTGTTTTTTGTTGCGCAACCAAACAAACGAATTACGGATGGCCAAGCTACAATTCGATTATTTACCCAAGCGGGTGTTCGGCCAAATTCCGGCATGGAGGTGGCGACATATCTCCATGGAGTCTTGCGAATATCAGCCTCGATCATTTCTCGCTGAGAGGAACTAAGGTGAGCCCCGTTCGTCTGATTTGCAGAGTGACGAACAAATGAGTCTCTCAGAAAAAGACTCTCCATATTTGCGATGACGTATTCCATCGAGTCTGGTTCTCCGCACCACCACATCGGCATATTGGGCAACATTAGTTCCTGATTCAGCAGGAATTTGCAGAGCCTCGGCAAGATAGCAGTCACAGCAGGACTCTCGGTCCATCCTGTGCCCAGCCCATTAGCCAGCAGCACTTTATTCTCTCGTTCGGCTTGAGCCAATCCAGGGATTCCTTCGCTCGACGACGAATCAATTTCTAGTGGGTCGCACATCGTATCGGGCAGGCGTCGCAGGATGCTGTCGATCCGAACAAGCCCACCTAATGTCTTTAGGTAAACCGCTCCGCCTCGTACGGTCAAGTCGGTTGTCTGTGTCAGCGTATAACCTAGGTACCGAGCGAGATATGCGTCTTCGAAATGTGTTTGACTTTGTACGCCGGGGGAGAGCAATGCAGTGCGTGCGTTTTTTTCTCGAATCGATGTAGCATCTTGAAGCGATTGTCGTAGCGCAGAAAAGAAACCGGCCAACCTCTGAACTTGCATTTTCTGGAAGTCTTCGGATAAGATTCTAGACATGGCGATTCGGTTTTCAACCGCGTGCCCGCAACCGCTTGGTCCCTGCGTTCGATCCGCGATGACTTGCCAATTTCCGGCGTGACTACGTGCAATTTGGGCTGCGTAAAGGTAAAGCTTTCGAACGGTAGTTGAACCAGGAAGTCGTTTGGCTGGACGCAAATAGGCAGGACAAGCATAGATGAGTTCACTTGGGAGGACCCCACTAGCCAAGAGCCGTTGATCGCCATACACATCTTGGAGCAGAAGTTCTAGAACTTGCATACGCTGCTGCATGCCCGCATCAATTGCACTCCATTCGGATGCTTCGATTACGAAGGGAATCGGGTCTAAGTCCCAAGTGAAGATAGAACCAGATTTATGTAGCGGCCCAATTGCGGCTGGCGCATTGTCTTTTAGTGATTGTTTCGACAGCCTCCAGCGAGAATATACTTCTTGGCCAGTAAGACAAGGCTCAACGCCCAAAAATCGGCGGTATCCAAATTTGACCCTTTCAGTGTTCTTGGTTAACTCATCGAACGAACCGTCTAACACTCGATAAGCGGACAAAAGTTCCGTGAGTGCTTCTACTTTGCTATTTGAGTCTGGCATCCTTATTCCAATGCATCGAGTTACTTGGCAATTGCATCTCCGATACCTAGCAGAGCAGAGATTCTTTCAATGATTGGATCGAGTTTTTCCAGTTGCATTCGAAATATACCAAATCCGCATTCCGATGAAACGGGGCAGTTTTCTGATCGTCCTCATTCTAATGCCTTCGTAGTTATTTCTGGACATCCGGAAACGAGCAGCGAACTTTAGCACAAAACGAAAAAACGGATGCAAAATACTGTATCGGATCTGCATCCGATGCTGATATCGAATCAGTGAGGCAAAAACCTCGTATCGGGTCGCTCCAAACCCGTTGCTCAATGTATCGCCGCCGATCCTCCGCTCCAATCGATTCGATCAGCGACAAAACCGATACATCTTTGCAACAGCCCGATTTCCCACCCATCCAAGCTAAATATCCGTGGAGAATTTTCTATGCGCACCCTCGTGGCGACTGCTATTGTCGTAGCAGCCTGGACGTCGACCGTGTCGGCGGCTCAACTTTCCAGTCTTTTCAAGACTACCAATCATGATTTCGGAACCGTCGCGCGAGCCGCGAAAACCGAATTCCGATTTGCGTTTGATAATCCTTACAATCAAACGATTCATGTCCGAAGCGTTCGTACTTCCTGCGGTTGTACGACCCCTACGGTTGAAACTGAGATCGTACCTCCTGGTGGGCGCGGCATCATACTCGCAAAGTTTAACACGGGTACCCACACTGGAGCTCGATCGGCAACTCTCACGGTAACCTTTGACAAGCCAAACTTTAGTGAGGTCCAACTTCACATAAAGGGGTACATCCGTTCAGATGTCGTTTTTCAGCCGGGCGAAGCATCGTTTGGAAATCTCATGCAAGGGACCGCAAAGTCGATCGAGGTCGCCGTCGATTACGCAGGCAAGCCAGCTTGGCAGATCAACAAAGTGACTTCTGGCGATTCCTTTGTTACGGTTGTACCCACCGAAGTCTCACGACAAAACGGACGCATCCGCTATTCCTTGGCTTTGTCCATAACCGGGGAAGCACCTGTTGGCCCCTTGGAAAGCGAAATTGTTGTACACACCAATGATCGCAATCTGACCACAGTTCCGCTCCGCTTGATTGCAAACATTGCACCGGAAATCTCCGTTTCGCCGCAGACACTTTCGCTCGGAGATATAGTTCAGGGAGAGCCAATAAAGCAGCTGATTGTGCTGAAGGGCCAGCAGCCTTTCCTTATCAATTCAGTTGAAAGCGGAGAATTCGATATTGAAGCCAAATTGAGCGAAGAGAGCAGGACTTTGCATGCTTTGCCAATGATCATCACACCCAAGGCGGCCGAATTTGGCAAGGAAATTAAAGGCAAAATTAGTTTCGCCACCGATTTACTGGAAAAACCCTTGATCGACGTCGGAACGGTATTCCGTCTCAAGTCGACCATCGAGAAATAGATCGGATGCTCTGTGTTGACGCTACCACCATGAATTTTTGGTAGCGTCAACCAGATATATTGAGAGTTTCGTCGAATTTGCCGAAACTAGGGGCACTCCTGTTTGACCAATGGTCCCGATAAGTTTAACCTCATGGCGTTTTCGCCTACTAACCGAAACGCCAGTTTGATGAATCTGTTCTACGATGACCAAGACGATACCGTCCATCAACGACGTGGAAGCCGTATACTGTATTGGCTAGACGATCTGGGCGCAAAACCAATCAGCGAATGCGATCCGGACGATAGTGGGTTTCTGTTTTCAGTAGCTGGAGCCATATCCGATTATGCGGATTTAGTTGCTGACCGGCCGGAACTAACTGACCGGGCCGATGAACGACTTCCCTTGATGAGCCTTGAGTCCATTTTGGACGCTTTGATCGCAAGTTCAGTGGAACTTCCTATGTCTCGCACTTGGCGATTGGCCTGGAACGATGCTATCCCCGACGACATAACCTATCCTCTTTTCGTGCGAGCTTCCGATAGTTCGCTAAAACTGGACGGCAGTATTTCTCGCGTTCGAAATATCAATGAGTTGCTTTTGGAAGCAGCTGAATTGCGTCGATTGCTTGGCTGGAATGCATTGGTCATCGCAAGGGAGTGGAAAGAATGCGTGCAGTCGGGAACTAGTACGTACGGTACTCTGCCTCAAGAGATCCGCGTCTGGGTTATCGATGGTAAATCATTTGCTTGGTCTTTTCAACATTTGAATGCAATTCCATCGCCCGTTGGTTTCCCTCCGTCTCAGGCCGATTTGCGTGAGCTCTCTGAATTGGCAGATAGAGCAGCAACCGCGTTTAAATCGCGATGCTTATTTGTCGATTTTGCACGCGAGGTTGAGCGAGGCTGGACATTTGTTGACGCTGGACCGGGCAGTTGTGCAAGCTCTGACCACGAAGGCGTTTTCAAAGCGGTTGCTTCAAGACTAATGGAAAAGAAGCTTGCATTTAACAACGACTCAGTTGGTGGGGTTTTCTGATGCAAACTTGTGTGTTCTCACCTTTGGTATCGATGCTACTTGGACCGCAAGCTGGATGAACTCAATTCTCTCAAGAAACATTGGTAAGTTGAAATAACACCTTGTTCCAATTCAATTTTGGGAGTCCATCCAGTAGACCGGATGAGGGACGTGTCTGTTAGCTTTCTTGGCGTTCCGTCCGGCTTCGAGGGATCGGTTTTGATTTCCCCTTCGAAACCTATCGTTTTTGCAACCAAACGCGCCAATTCGAAAATACTTACGTCCAGGCTTGTACCAACGTTTACCCAATCAGGTGGATTATCGAGTTCGCATAAATGGAGTATCGCATCAGCTAAATCATCAACATGCAAGAATTCCCTAAGTGGCGTTCCAGTTCCCCAAATGGTTACCGAGGCGTCTCCACGCACTTTTGCCTCGTGAATTCGACGAATCATTCCAGGCAAGACATGGCTGTGATCGGGATGGTAATTGTCCCCAGGCCCATAAAGATTAGTTGGCATCGCGGAGTGATAAAGCACGCCGTATTGCTGGCGAAAGTATTGGCAGAGCTTCAATCCTGCAATCTTCGCAATCGCATAAGCTTCGTTTGTCTGCTCTAATGGACTAGATAAGAGTTCATCTTCTTTGATTGGTTGTTTGGCTAGACGAGGGTAGATACACGTGCTCCCGAGAAATAGAAATCGACCGACTCCGTTTCGAAAACTGGCATGAATCGTCGCCAATTCCTGTCGAAGGTTATCGGTTAAGAACTCTACGGGAAAAGTCTTGTTCGCGTGGATCCCTCCGACTTTGGCCGAAGCGAAAATGACAGTTGCCGGACGGTTCTTGGAGAAAAACTCGTTAACCTGTGATTCTTGGCACAAATCCAATTCGATACGGGACCGCGTAATCAGCTCAACTCCAGGCATTTTTGCAAGTCGACGACAAACTGCCGAACCGACCATTCCGCCGTGGCCTGCAACAAAGACAGGAGATGCAATCATGAAAAACCGAGTGTATTAAGTGTCGAGAGAATGATTGGAGCAATTTGAATTAAAATCATAATCGAAGATTCAGAAAACAAGCGAGAATTAGTCCTAGATTGCTTCTAGCTGGCAATCATCGAGTGCAACACTGGCCCCACGTCCCATGTAGCGTACGGAAATCAATAGTCGGACCTCGTTTTCGCGGCGAATAATCGTGCCTTCGAACCCCTTAAATACTCCAGTTTTGACCCGAACTCTTTGCCCTGGTAACAAACGAAGTTCCGGCGAAAGTGGCGAATCAGTTAGGATAAGGCTCCGGATTTGTCTTAAATCTATGACTAGCTCAGCCGGATTGGCAACTGGCATACACCGACTCACGCTGCCCGTTGATACCGCTTTGTACCTCGCCATTTCGTCTCCCATGATGAAGACGTAATTTGGGAACAAAGGCTCGACGCTTGTACGTATTCGCCCCCGAGGCGACCGGTATCGGCGGGCAATTGTGGGCCCGTAAAACGGAACTTCGATTTTGAGGAGTTGCCGCATCAATTTCTTTTCGAATCTAGCGAGCGTGTATAAAGCCCACCATGTTCCAGTGTCAGCAAGAGCCGGTGCGGTAGACAGCAAGTTTCCAGCGTCCGATTCTCGCCTGGATTCAATAGATTCAGAGTGCACGGCCCCGGATAGGACTCGGGCTTCGACTGTTTCAAGTATCCCGGACGATTCTGAGTTTGGGTCGTCCAGCAAATGGAGCGGCCAAATGTCCTGTTCTGGTTTCAGCAGCGGCATAAATTTATCTTGGAATCGGTAGTTGACACGTAAATAAGAGCTTCGATTTATGAGGCGAGCCAAATTGTGGCTGTTTTACTGATCCGCAGACGCTAACCGCGTTCAAAAACAATTGCGATCATTAACGCAGCTCGCGCCTGCGGCTCCGCTTTGGAACCTTTGGTCGTAAGCCCTCATCGGGATACTTATTCTTAGCTGGAACGAAGAACTTGGGCAAAGGCAATTTTTCGTTCGGTCGCAAAAAAATCCGACCTGCGCGATTGAAATTGCACAATTCCGAATGCTAGCATGGATTATTCACAACCCGCTGCGTAAGCGAGGGACCAGCAACAAAATCCCTCGCTTACGCAGCGGGTTACGAAAAACAGTCTACGTTTAAACTGCTTTTCGCAATGTCTTTCGCAGCATTACGTCAGCAACGTTACCATATGAGTCTTTGCATGAATTCAATTGACGCAATGGATGGGAATCTATAACCTCCCCGGCGACCAAATATAGAAAATGCGTAGAATGCACTGATTAGTTGGGTGCAAACCCGCCCCCCTCCGCCAAGGGGGTGTCCGTTTCTGGTCTTCCAATCCCGTGCCGGGGGATTGGAAAAGATTCTAAGAATCCACTTTCGAACGAATTTAATAATAATGGATCTGCTCGAGAAAATCTGGGAAGGAACTACCAACACCATCAATGGCGTGTTGGGAGGAATCGATCGTGGACTAACGACCTTTTTCGGGTCCGCTAACTCACGTCAAATCAAGCGGTACACCCAATACGCTCAACAGGTCGGACTGTTGGAACCTCGAATGATCGCTATGAGCGATGGGGAGCTTCGTGAGCAAACCGACAAATTCAAAACGAGATTGAGCGAGAGCGAAACGATTGAGGATGTTCTCGTTGAGTCCTTTGCTATATGCCGTGAGGCCGGACGGCGATTCATGAAAATGCGCCACTACGATGTTCAGCTGATCGGCGGGATGGTACTCAATGGCGGCAATATTGCTGAAATGATCACGGGCGAAGGCAAGACGCTGGTTGCAACTTTGCCCGCGTATCTGAATGCGCTCGAGGGACGCGGTGTTCACGTTGTGACGGTTAACGACTATTTGGCCCGCCGAGACATGGAGTGGATGGCTCCGCTCTATATGGGTTTGGGGCTAACCGTCGGCAATATCCAAAGCGGCATGGAAAACGACGAGCGTCAGAAATCCTACGCGTGCGATATTACCTATGCGACAAACAACGAACTGGGTTTCGATTACCTCCGTGACAATATGCGAATGGCTGCCCGAGGCGACAATCGCTTCCCACCACATATGCAGCAGGTTCAGGGTCCATTGCATTATGCGGTCATCGACGAAGTCGATAATATTTTGATTGACGAAGCGCGTACACCATTGATCATCTCCGGCTCAGCGGCCCGCGATTTAGGTAAATACACCGAAGCCGATCGCGTGGCTCGTTCACTCAAAAAAGATGAACACTTTGTCGTCAATGAAAAAGACCATACGGTTAATCTGACCGACGCAGGCATTCGCGATGCCGAAAAACTTGCTGGCGTTGAAAGTTTTTATACGGTAGGCAATATGGAATGGCCGCACTTATTGGACAATGCGCTCAAGGCCCACCACCTCTACAAACGCGACGTAAACTACGTTGTGAAAGAGGGCGCGATAATAATCGTAGATGAGTTTACCGGTCGGTTGATGGACGGTCGGCAATGGAGCGATGGTCTGCACCAATCAGTAGAAGCCAAAGAAGGTGTTCGGATTAAAGAAGAGACCCAAACGCTCGCAACCATCACGCTCCAAAACTTCTTCAAGCTATACAAAAAGATCTCGGGAATGACCGGAACGGCCATGACCGAAGCGAACGAGTTTAGCAAAATCTACAATCTTGGCGTGACGGCTATTCCTCCAAATCGTAGTCTACATCGCATCGAGTTCCCTGACTCAATTTACTTAACCGAAAAAGAAAAGTACTCAGCCGTCGCAGATGAAATCGAACGGGTGCATAAATACGACACACTCCAATTCAAGGATCACAAAAAAGGGGTTTTGATCGGCACAATTCAATCGGAAGACGAGACAACGATCAAGATCAAGAAATCGGATTCGAAGGAAGTTGAGCAGTTCCCGGCTGCTGACATCGAGTCGATCGATCGAGCTGGACGACCAATGTTGGTGGGTACGGTTTCGATTGAAAAAAGCGAACGGCTCTCGAATCTACTAGACCATCGTGGTGTCAAGCACGAGGTTCTCAATGCTAAGCAGCATAAACGTGAGGCCGAGATCATCGCTCAAGCTGGTCGCACGAAAGCGGTCACCATTGCCACCAACATGGCGGGTCGCGGAACGGACATTATCCTCGGCGGAAATCCGGAAACGATGGCGTGGGCGCAATTGCAAGACAAGTATCCAACTCGTCTCGAAGTCCCCAAGGAAGAGTGGGACGCGCTCGTTCATGAGATCGATCAACGCGAGAAAATGAAGGAAGAGGGGGAAAAAGTCCGCGGTCTCGGTGGACTCTACGTGATTGCAACAGAGAGACATGAGTCTCGCCGTATCGACTTGCAATTGCGTGGACGATGCGGACGGCAGGGAGATCCTGGCTCAAGCCGCTTTTACCTGTCCCTTGAAGACGACCTCATGCGGATTTTTGCCGGCGACTGGGTCCGTGAATGGATGAAGAGAATGGGAATGGGAGAGGGGGATGCCATCGAAAGCCCCTACGTTTCCAAGCGAATCTCTGGGGCTCAGAAAAAAGTCGAAGAACGAAACTTTGAAGCTCGAAAGAGTCTCCTCGAATACGACGAAGTCATGGACTATCAACGCAAGAAAGTCTATGGCTATCGACAGCAAATACTAGAAGGTACCAGTTGCCGCGATCTCGTTATGTTTCAGCTTCGTCAACAAATCGAAAACAACGTCAAGCAGTTTTGCGACCCGATGTACGGACCCGAATCCTACGCTAAGTGGGCCGGTGCTAGGTTAGGCGTTCAGCTTGAGCCAAAGGATTTTAGAGGTGTTGATCCTGCGACAGCCATAGCCTACGCGAAAGACAAAGCGGAGCGAACCGCAGAAACTCAAATCCTCGACGCAATCGATGAGAACTTGCCCTCGGAAGAGGAACAGTCCGAATGGAACTGGGAGGCGATGGCTAAGTGGTCGAATACTCGATTCGCCACCAACTATACCGTTGGCATGCTCAAGAAAATCGATCGCGATCGAATGGACGAAGAATTGATCGAACAATCGCATAAGTACGTCGCTCAGATCGATTTGTCCGAAGGGGACTCTTTCTTGCTTGAGGAGTTTGGGCTAAAGATGCTTGTTGGTTGGATGCGAAACAAGTTTGGAATTGAGCTCGACCTAGACGAAGTACGTAGCCCGGAAACGGAACAACTTGCGGAAAAGCTTCTAACTAAAGCGGAAGCTTGTTACATCGAGCGCGAATCGCAATTCCCAATCATGGTTGCTTTTAATCGTTTTCAACAACAGACGGGCCCCAAAAGTTACACGATCGACGGTGGAGCACTCGCAGATTGGGCAGGTACTCGATTCGAGGACCCGGCCGTCATGGAACAATTGCAGGCGTCCAACGACAAGTCTTTTGAGACGCTAGTTGGTATTAGCCGTAAGTCGGTCGAAAAAGCGATTCTGTTGAGGGCAACAGCCGTAGAGAAGGCGGAAAGTATCTTCGATAACAGCAACAAGAGTCTCAATGAAACGCTTGGGAAGTCGGCGGAGGCCATCGAAGAAGTTGCTCAATGGATGCGAACCAACTTTGCCTGGAAAGGCGAAACGAGCGAACTTAAAAAACTTAAAAAGACAGAGCTAACCAACAAGTTCATGCAAGCGATCGACGATCGTTACTTTCCCGAGATTCGACGGATGGAGCGGACCGTATTGCTGACGCAGCTCGACTCGGCTTGGAAGGATCACTTGCTAGCCATGGACCATGTGCGCAGTAGCGTGAATTTCAGAAGCATGGGCCAGATGGATCCAAAGGTTGAATACAAACGTGAGGGTATGAAACTGTTCGAAGAGATGTGGCTCTCGATTGGTGAACGCATGACAGACGTGATTTTCCGCATGGAAGCAATCGATAGCGATCTTGTATCGGATTCGTGGGTGGAAAACACAGTGGTTGCAAGACATGATTCGTACGACGTGACAAGCGAATTGCTTGCCGAGAAACAAGCGGATCTGGCAGCGGCTGATTCCGCTAGCGCTGAGCCTGTGCGTATTGAAGCCATTCGCAACCGAGGCGAACGTATCGGCCGAAATGATCCTTGCTCCTGCGGTTCAGGGAAAAAATACAAAAACTGCTGCATGCGCAAACAAATCTAAGGCTTGAATCCCACAGGCTTTTCTAGGACAGTCAAGTAAGGGTTTTTGCACTGTGATTTGATTGGATTTTTGATCGTGGATTGAATGCATCGACTCATTTCAGAAAGTAAAACAAAACACTGAACCGGAGGCTTGCAACTCTGAGCTCCGCCCCTCACCCCCCGACCCCCTCTCCCCCAAAAAGGGGCGAGGGGGAGAAATCGCAATAGTATCGCGCAAATCCATTGATATTTCGACTCTAGCATACGTTGGAACCCAGTTGAGTCTACTCCAGGATGAGCCGACCTCTTCGCAACGACACACTGATCGCTTCTTCGATCCCTTTGCCAACGGGAACGATTTGTAACGTCAGTCGCGATCCTATCGGACCTCGGATTAGTGCTACGCCCTCCGAAATGGTTGCTTTCGTCAAGTCAAACTTCGTATGAGAATCATCGGAAAGTGAAATCAACTGTGCTCCTTCAGTTATCTGCTCACATCGCGAAGCCGGTCCATTTGGCAAGACCTTTCCAATGCATAACTTGTCACCATCCAACGTGAGCGCGACTCCAATTCCCGCAGTCTGATCTGGCTTCCATTCCAATTGCCATGGCGATCGCGATAAAATAGCTAATGATCGGCGATTGGTTTTCGGAGCAAAGCTAATTTCAACGTTCGTAATTTGTGTATCGGCTATACCAGGCGGAATGGCTATCGTGAAACGACCATCGCAATCAACTTTCCCATACGACTCCTGTTCGGAGTCACCAGCATGGTACGTTGCGATTACGAAATCATGGCGCAATGCAGCGCAGTCGACGCCCGAGATTACGCCCGAGATTGTACGGCCGCGACGAACAGTGATGGGAGGAGTTGCAATAGGGATCGAGGGATCTTTGACTGTTATTTTGAAATGCATTTCGTCAAATAAGTATCCGCTTGGAAGATCGCCCCGCGCTTCAGCAAACTCCCAGTCGCCTGCTGTCACTTCGAATTCTGCAATACCATCTTCGTTGGTAACTCCCGTGGCAAAAGTGTATCTGTTCCCTTCCTTGTTTCGCAATGTAATCGTCAAGCCCTCGAATTCTGTATCGCTCGAATTCGAAAGGTCGAGAATGGAAGCAACCACGCTGCACGTTGCTGGAAGCTGAAAGCTGACTTCGGTCGTACCGCCGTTTACGATCGTGGCCGTGCCAAGGGAATGAGCAATACCACGATGAAATGAATTTGCATAAAGCTCAACGCTATGAGAAGCGACATCCAACTTAACAAAACCCTGCGAGTCAATCTTCCGCAGTAATTCCGTGAAAGGCGTTGGTGTTTTGTCACGAAGCGCATTCGAGTCTTCAGCACTGGACGATACGAACAAATACATATCCCTTGCGATCTCTCCATTGGATTCAGCGACTCTGCATTTCAACTTTCCTGAAAATGCTTGCCAAGCAAGTCGGAGCGGTTGTCCCGGACCTAGCTCTGCAGTATTCTTTGGGATACGGAAATGGCTCGGCGCATGGCCCTGAACCTTGACGCATACTGCTAAAAGGTTTTCTGGCCTCGTTCCACGCACTGTGGCCATACCGAATTGGTCTGTGATGCTGATCAAGCCGAACCGCTCGACGCTTACTTCGTCGATATTTGTCTGGATAAACTCGTTTCGAAACAGTATTTCGAATGGCGAAACGCTTGCTCCAGCCACCGGTTTTCCTTGAGCGTCAACGACTTGAACGGGGACTGGAACCTCTGGTTCTAGTTGTACGACGAATGGTTTGCGATTTTTGGAATAGGATTCGGAGAGGTCGCAGGCATAGCCGGGTTTGTGGAAAAGGACTTGCAGAGAACCGCTATCATCGGGCTCGTATTCCAGTGAGAATTCGCCATCACGATTAGTCGTAGTCGTGGTCGATTTGTATTTTGGATTTTGAATGAAGGAACTCACGATCAAAACGCCATGTAAAGGATTTTTACTGTCATCGACGACCTTGCCACTTATCCTAAAAAGTGGTTTCGCTTTTTCTTCGTCGGCGAAACACAGAGTATTGCCTAACGCAATCGTGAAGACTAACCAGACGTAGATTTGGTTGGAAAGTAGCGAAATCATCATTTGAAGCCCGTGTTTTTAAAGGACATCGAATAGCATCCAAAATAGTATAGCAGGCACTTTCCAAGCTCTGTTGCGTTCTAAATTAGTTGCAATTGCAGACGGGCACGGAGCGTGCCTGCAACTATCAAGCCGAAGTGAGCGCTAGGCTTGCGCCCACTGGTTAACGCATCGTTCTAAACTTGAGCTAGCTCTTCTTCCTGACTGCTTGGATTTGACATTATCACCCAGATCGTCGACGCTAAGACCAGTGTCATCCCAATGATACTACCTGTCGTTGGGATGCGCTGTTCCATGAACCATTTCACTAACGCAGCAACAACCACTTGCGAAAGACCAACGACACTAACCCTTGCAGGCGAGCCTGTCGAAAACGCTTTCGTCAAGCAAAGTTGGCCAACCGTAGCTGCCAGCCCAATTCCTATCAATCGCGTCCAACCGTCGAAATCGACAGGTCGAGTCGGTGGCGATACCGGCACAAATAACCAAACAACTAGACTACAAGTGGCCGCAACGCCCGAAAAGTGCGCCACAATAGATCGCGTGTCGATATGCCTGACACGATGCAGATTGATCAACGCGATTCCGCTCAACATACCTGCCAAGATGGCCATCGGGATCGCGGTTCTAGGGGTCGAGAAGTCGCTTGGCAACGTTACTGCAACGATGCTGCTCGCGTAAACCATCCACATCCCCAAACAACTAATCACTAACGCACACCATGTCTTTTTCGACGGCAGCATCCCCAGCAGAGGCCAGGATAGGACCGCAACCCAGAGCGGGTACATGTTCGTTAAGGCCAAAACGATTTCAACGTCGTAGTGAGTCAGCGCATAGAACCCACAAATCATACTTGCCCAGCCAGACAACGACCGAATCCAAAGAGTTAACGGCTTGAGAAAAACGAGTCTTGCTCCTGCGGCAAGAGCTAACGCGATTGCGAGTGCTGTGGCTACACCCGACCGTATCATTGTAATCCATGGGTAACTAAACTGTTCTTTCAGCGATTCGGCCAACAAAGCCATAATTGCAAAGAAAATTGACCCAACCAGCATCCATATGTAAGCCAAAAACGTCTCCTCGAGGTTATTCTATTTAGCCATAAGCTACAGAATATGCAGCATGTGGTAAATGTCCACTTTCCCTTTCTTTGATCCTTTAGCAAAATTCCACACCCCAATCTGCGAAAGAATTGTCTTCATGAAGTCTGCAATTACGCTGTCTCTAGTCGATGAAGCTCGCGGCGGACCATTCGTTTTTTGGGGTGATGCTAAGAGCGCAATTGCCCAAGCTCAACAAATAGGCTTCGACGCTATCGAGATATTTCCGCCCGACGCTGATACATTGCGTCACTTGTTCTTGGCGAAACCGTTATCTGATCATGGCCTTTCCGTCGCGGCAGTTGGAACTGGCGCCGGTTGGGTGAAACATCGTTTGCAGCTGGCGGACGAAGACCAAATAGTCCGACAGCGGGCTATCAACTTCATTAGTACCATCATCGACTGCGCCGCCGAATTCGGCGCTCCAGCGATCATTGGCTCCATGCAAGGTAGATCGAGCCAAGCTGTCAAACGCGAAACCGCAAACGCATATCTTCGCGACGGATTGGAGTCTCTTAGCCGACATGCCAGTCAGTATGGAACGATCCTTCTTTTCGAACCGCTAAACCGCTACGAGACCGATCAAGCCAACACACTGGAGCAAGGATTGACATTGATCGATGGCTTAAGCAACGTTCGTCTCCTCGCTGACCTGTTCCACATGAATATCGAAGAGACGAATGTTGCGGATGCAATTCGTCAAGCGGGTAACGCAATTGGCCATGTCCATTTCGCTGATTCCAATAGGTTGGCTGTGGGCTTTGGACACCTCAATGTTCCGCCGGTCATTGGCGCCTTGCAAGAAATCGGTTATTTGGGCTACTTGAGCGCCGAGGTCTTTTCAAATCCTGACTCGATCAAAGCAGCCCAACAGACAATGGATGCCTTTCGCATAGCAATGAAAACTACGTGATTTTATGACACATCTCGATGATCGCCATCAAATCGGCCTTCCATCGGATTTCAGCGGGGATTCGTTGTGACGATAGGGCTCTTCGGTAGGTGCCAGGCATGAATGGCACCTATTTTGGAGAGAGGTATTGTCAGAAGTTGTGTTCTTGAAAGCCTAAAACACAACAATTGACAATTGCTCTGTTGGAGAATAGAGTGAGTCCTTTGAGTCTTACAAGCGATCGCTCGAGATTTCATTACCTTTAGCTGAGCAAAATCCGGCAGAAATAAATTTCAAAAAGCATAACTCTGATACGTACTATATTCTTGGCCAAACGTATCGATATTTGGGGGAAGCGGATTCAGCTGCCGATATGACGCCAACTCGTTTTTCCTTTCTCAGTCCTCTGAGGTACATCCAATGCGTAGTGTTTTAAATGCTACATTCGTCCTTTCGGTCACGCTCCTGGCTGCTCTTCGCGCGGACGGGGCCATCGTATTTGGCGAAGGAGCAAATACGTTCACTATGGAGTTCGTGGCGATTGGTAATCCAGGAAACCCTGCCGATACAGCGGGCGATCCCAATCCTGCCGGTTCAGTGAATTACCTATATGGAATGAGCAAGTTTGCCGTGAGCCGAGAGATGGTGGCCAAGGCAAGTACACTTGGTAGTTTGGGAATCTCGCTGAGCGACATGAGTTCGCGCGGTGGCAACGGCCCGAACAAGCCAGCGACCGGAGTAAGCTGGAATGAAACAGCAAGGTTTGCAAATTGGCTGAATACCAGCCAAGGGTTTTCACCCGCTTACAAGTTTCAGTTTCAACCCGGTGAAGCTGCTTATGGTAGCAACGCCTTTGCGTTGCCGTGGAATCAAAATGACTTGGGTTTTGACGCCTTGAATCCCATCCGAAACAGCCAAGCTAAATTCTTTTTGCCGAGCGTAGACGAATGGTTCAAGGCCGCCTATTTCGACCCTCATTCTGATTCCTATTTTGCTTTTCCGACCGGTACTAACACAGCTCCAACTGCAGTTGCTAGCGGCACAGAGCCCAATACGGCTGTTTACTCTCAACCGGAAAGTCAGGGACCGGCGGATATCATGGAAGCCGGCGGGCTAAGTCCGCATGGAATAATGAGCTTAGGGAGCAATATCTGGGAATGGGAAGAAACCGAGTTCGACCTTGTGAACGACAACAGTTCAACCGTACGCGGCCTGCGCGGTAACCGTTGGTTTGACACTAGCTTCAATATGATGTCTTCGCGGCGTGGATTTTTCTCGGCGCAGGTCGAAGACTCAAACACGGGCTTTCGCGTCGCCACAACAGCCGTCCCCGAGCCGAGTTCGGTGGCATTGGTAGCCTTAACTGCAATGGGGATAGTGTCCTTCAGCACAATGAATCGATCCCGCATTCGGCATTCCAAGGCCAGACACTAGATGAAATGTATTTCGAAACCGGAACAGTCGTTCCCGAAAAACTACTAGCGGCTCGAACGTTCGCAAGGCAAGCGCGACGTGAAGCCAACCCTGCTAGATCATGCTCTGCCTGCCGAGCAAGTCTTTGTCCTGCATTCCGACATTTCTAAAACCAAGATTCTACCAGGTCCACAGCCAATCCGGATGGAACCGATTCATCTGTTCGAGTTGCGACTTGTAATCGGTCAGAGTTTCGCGATGTTGGAAAGGTTCGAGCCGAAACGCTTCTGCTTCGTCGTCGATGGCCTGTTCAAGGTACAAACGCGATTGATTCGTGTTGCGTTGTTTTTCCCGTAACTCACTCCAGCTTTTGAGCGTAACAGCTCGCATGCTTATATCATGCGGCTTTCGACCAAATTGATCGACCATTTCTGTGAATTGATCCTTCGCAAGACGAAATGCATTGTCAGCATCATTAAAACGACCGACCTCGGACAATTGAAGACCCAAAGCAAGCCATCTATGGCCCAGATTATGCCGATCTTCGTAAGTCGCAATACCAATCTGAATGAGATGCTGCAAGGCGTCGATCGACAATTGAACGTGTTGCTCCATTTTCTTTCGATCTCGCAACTGTT
>JAYTVL010000147.1:0-26730 GCA_043744075.1 Pirellula sp.
ACCAAAGACTAGTTGGCTAGTAGTTGCGTTTGCAACATTTGATTCCTTCCCCATATTGTTTTCGTTCGCCGTTGGCGAACGAAAAACAAGGTGGGGAAGGCGGTTTAGCCCAACGCAGTTTTAACGTGGCACTTGATGAAGTGCTGATTGCCAATCGAGTTATCAATGACAACGATCTACATGACATTTGGACAAACGGAAGACCTAAGCAAATATGAAACATCTCCTCCTGTCCCTGCCAATGGTTGCTTTGCTTTTTGGCTCATTGTTCGCGAATGAGCAAATCGCAACCGGAAAACCCAACTTTGTAGTTTTTATTGCAGACGATCACAGCATGTTGGATTCGGAAGCATACGGTGCCAACGATATTCGAACACCGAATATGAAACGATTAGCCGCGGAAGGTATGAAGTTTACGCACGCGTTTGTCGCTTCGCCTGCTTGTGGACCAAGTCGCACCGCGTTGCTTACCGGACTGTGGTCGGCTCGCAACGGCGCTGAACCCAACCATAAACCCAAGCGTCCAGGTGTAGCGTCGCTGCCCCCTGTTCTTCACGAATTGGGTTACCAAGTCGCAGCGATTGGGAAGGTGGCACATAACGACTACGCCAAGGACCATGGCTTTGATTTCATCGAAGAGCCAAATCAGGGATTTTCAGAAACTTCGTCGGTCAAGAAATTTCTGACCGATCGGGATCGGTCAAAGCCTTTGTGCCTCTTTGTTGGCACGCGCCACCCGCACACTCCATGGAGTGAGACGCATACTTATGAACCAGCAAAGATTTTAGTGCCGCCGACGCACGTCGATACAATTGAGACCCGTGAGATGCGAGCGAGATACTTAACAGATGTATCAAAAGCGGACACACTGCTTGGTGAAGTCCGCGCGATGGCACGTGAGAAGATTCAAGGAGAAACGATTTTTATCTATACAGCAGATCACGGCGGCGCTTGGCCGTTCAGTAAATGGACTCTTTACGACTCAGGTATTCGCGTTCCGTTTATCGTAGAATGGCCCGGGCACGTGAAACCGGGCACCATCAACGACGCAATGATTTGTTGGCCCGATCTGTTGCCTACGTTTATCGACCTTGGCGGTGGCAAGGTTCCTAGCAACATTGATGGCAGGTCATTCGCCGGATTGTTGCAAGGTAGCGAGACAACCCACCGAGAACGCGTCTTTAGCACGCACAGTGGCGACGGCGATTTCAACGTTTTTCCTATTCGAAGCGTTCGAAATCGGGATTGGAAATACATTCGCAATCTGCATCCGGAGTTCCAACAACACACCCATATTTCACGTTCGGCCGGACCAAGTGGTCGCGAATATTGGAAATCTTGGCTCGAAGCCGCTGAGAAAGATCCCAATGCAGCCGCAATTGTGAATCGCTACGTCAAACATCCCGCCGAAGAATTATACGATCTTGCAGCTGATCCCTACGAGCAGAAAAACCTTTCTACTGATCCGCGGCAGTCTGGACGTCTAAACTCCATGCGTGCCGAGCTCGACGCATGGATGACGGAGCAAGGCGATCAACAGACGGTCTTCGGCAAACCATTGTTACATGGTGAACCGGCAACATCGATTGTTCCCGGCGGTCAGAAGAAATCTAAGCAGTAATGCGGAAACGGACTGTTAGTCCCGCCCGGCAGGCTGGACGCGTCGCAAGCCTGAAGCTCATGTTTAACCGATCGGAGCGATTAGCGGCGAACAGCGGGCGCTGGATTTATGTCGCCGCCTCTCGTATCCGGCTGGCACGGGGACGTTTGCCACTCTTGGCCCGCCAGCCGCTGCGCGGGTTAAACAAGTCGCATGACAGTATCGCGCTTTCTCAAACAAATTTCATTTCGGGATCCATCGCTCGTTTAATTGCTTGGCCGAACGGGCCTGATTCGTTCGATTGGGAGACCTCGCGAGGCTGTCCAAGAAAAGTCTGAATAGCACCACATTTGATTTGCAAATCAGAAGTCCATTCTGTTGCCAACCAAGCGACGTTGCCTCCAACACTATAACGTCGCCCAATTTGAGAATTGGCCAAGTGACTTTCGACCTCTGGGATAGACCTCGGAGTCATCGGCAACTTTAGCAACGATTCCAAATTGCGAGCCCACTCAAAGTTCGATGCAGCTCGCCAGAATATTTTATCCTCTAGATCACGCAAGATCTGGGACTCAGGTACGATCTGTCGCAGGCGTGAAATTCGATTCGGAATGGCAGTCGCAATTCCGCCAATGCGAATGGCCAGATCAAAACCCTCTCCTTCAATCGGAATCAGATCGATTGCCTCAATATCCATTGGTGATGATGCAAGTTGATTCATGTACATCAACGCTTGTTCCAGTTTGGGAAACCGGCTAATGACTGTTGAATAAGCTTCAGGGCGTGGGAATACTTTGAAAGTCAGTTCATAGATCAATCCTAGTTTGCCTTGACTGCCCACCATAAGCTTAGGGAGGTCAAAACCAGCCGCATTTTTGACTACCTGCCCACCACCTCGAATGCAATTACCGCGGCCATCGATGAATCTTACGCCCAAAATAAAATCACGAATTCCGCCGAACCGTAATCGGCCTGACCCGGCTGCGTTTGCCGCGACCGTCCCGCCGATGGTGGCTCCTCGAATGGCTAACAAGGGATCAAACGGGAGGTACTGCCCTTGTGTCGCTAATATGGAAATAAGGTCGGAGACACAGGTCCCGCTTCGCACGGTTACAACAAACTCTTGTGGATCGTATGACACGATCCCTTTGAGCGATTTTGTTGAGAGGATCGTGGCCCCATCGACTTTTGGATGGAAGCCGCTCTTGGTCCGCGATCCGTAAACATGAACTTTGGACGACTGTCGAACGATCTCTTGCATTTCAAGGATAGAATCGCTCGAGGAGTGTTCCGCTGAGTTTACAAACGCATCAAGACTATTCACGCGAGATCACTCCGGCTTTCTCCAATGGGTGCATTCCGGAAGAGGTCAGTGACGGAGCTTCGCCTTCCATCAGCATTTTGCCGGGGTTCGCGATGTTCTTTGGATCGATTTCACGACGTATTTGAAACATCGATTCCATATCGCAGGGTTGGTACATCTTGGGTAAAAAACTACGCTTTTCCATTCCAACACCATGCTCTCCGGTAATGGAACCTCCGAACCGAATGCACAGTTCGATGATTTCCGCAGCCAACAGCTCCGCTCGATGCAATGCACCGGGTTGCTTGCCATCGTACAGGATGAGCGGATGCAAGTTGCCATCGCCTGCGTGGAATACGTTGGCAACTCGAATACCATGAAACTGGCTCAATCGGTGGATTTCTTCGAGGGCTTCACCAAGTCGCCCGCGCGGAACAACGCCATCCTGGACGATGAAATCTGGGCTCAATCTGCCAACAGCCGAAAACGCACTCTTGCGACCTTTCCAGATTTGCTGACGTTCATACGCATCCTTTGCTTCTTTAACCAAGTAAGGGTTGGAGGCATGGATCAGAGGCAGCAACCGCTCGAATTCAGCTTCGACTTGCGACCCTTCGCCTTCCAATTCAACGATCAACAGGCCGTTTGCATCGAGAGGATATCCTGGATGTACTGCCGCCTCAGCCGCTTGAATGCTTAAGTTGTCCATGATCTCCATCGCCCCTGGGAGAAGTCCCGAAGCAATGATTTGGCTAACCGCGTCTCCGGCCGCCTTGAGCGATCGATAAGCGCACATCACGGTCCGATAAACTTCCGGCTTAGGAATCAATCGCAGCGTAATTTCAAAAGCGATCCCAAACAATCCTTCGGAGCCAACGAACATACCCACATAGTCAGGCTGAATGCTTTCGAGGCTATCGCCACCAAGCTGATCGACACTACCATCTGGCAATACCACTTTTAGTGCCAACACATGATTGCTGGTCATTCCATACTTGAGACAATGGGCGCCGCCACTGTTGAAAGCCACGTTTCCGCCGATGGTGCATACCGTTTGGCTTGATGGATCTGGGGCGTACAACAATCCGAATGGCGCGGCGGCCTTGGTAACATTGAAATTGATAACACCGGGCTCTACGACAGCCAATCGTTCGACAGGATCTAAACGAAGGATTCGATTCATTCGGTTCATGCCAATGACAATTCCGTTCTTGACGGGCAGTGATCCGCCAGACAGGCTCGTCCCACTACCCCTCGCAACGAAAGGAATGTTCGATTCGAAACAGCAGCGAACAGTTTGAATGATTTCGTCGGCAGATTCAGGTAAGACGACGGCAATCGGTTTTTCGCGAAACGCGGTTAGTCCATCACTTTCGTATGGTACCAGGCCCGCGTCGTGGGTTAGTAACCTCGAGCTTGGGTAAATCTGGTTCAGCTTTGCGAGGAATTGCGATACCATACACGAACTCGAGGAATCGGTACAAACGTAGAACAGGCTGCCAGCCTATTGAAACCTTCAGTTGCAGGCTGGAATCTTAACCAACAATCTTAGGCGGGCGGCAGTTAAAAATCCACCTGTAAATTGGGTGGCACGCCCTGGTCGCACTATGAACGTGCCCGCTTCGACCAGTTCTCGATCTTCAACTCCAGGAATCGTTCGAAATCTTTGGTATTGACCGTAACAAGAATCAGACCGTTCGCATGAGCAATCCCGGCAATTTGCCCATCGACATACGGCACGGGCTGACCGGCGATGTCGAGGCGCGCTCGTTCGACGCCGTGCCACGTTGCAGCGACTTCGTCATATGGGAGAATCGGAAATGATGCCCGCACGACGTCATGGAGATAGACTTCGAGAGCAAGTCGGCGTTTGCTTCGTGGGAGCCGCCGACATCCATACGTGAGTTCGTGCCAGACGGGGGCCGCAATTGCGCATTCATGAGCGTGCTTGTCGAGTCTCTTGAGGATCCCTTCATTGGGAGTCTTGGAAACGGGAGAAGACACAATGCTGGTGTCCAACAGATACCGAAGATTCACAGTGAAATCTCACGACCGGCTGCCTTGTCCCGAATCGACTCCACAAAACCCGATTCGAGTCCCACGTCTTTCAACGAAAAGCGATTAAGAAAACCCTTATAAGCGGCTGTAAAGCTAGAGCGTTCTTCACGCAGTTGCACGAGTTTCAGTAAAGAAATCACCACCGCAACAGGCTTGCCCCGGCGAGTGAGTTCCACTTCTTGACCGGCCTCGGCCTGATCGACGATGGCGGAAAGGCTGGATCTTGCCTCGGCGATGGAGTATTGTTTGGATTTTGACATAAGACAAATGTACATCGATCTGTACAAACATGCAAGCGAGGACTGGCACAGGACGATGAACGGAGTAAAAGAGTGGCCTACGGAACGATTGTCGAGTTTTCGCGATATGGTACTGGTTGGGGTTGTAGCAACTTTACCAATGAGTCCTTGAGCGCGAAAGCGCAAAACTGATTACCCCGTGGATTGTAATGTCCAACAAAGTACTGAGCGAGGTACTCTTTCACATTAATCTTGTACTTTTCGAAGTCCTGTAAATGGGCATCCATCAAGTCGACAAAGGGCAGGCCCTTGTGTTCAAGAAAATCAACAAAGGGCTGGTCCCAGCGTGTTCCTTCGCGAATTCTTTTAGCAATGGATGAGGGAGGAAAGGAAAGAACGTAAAGTACTTTTTTGTCATATGCTTGTGCGTAAGCCTCAATTCTCTCGACAATCTTTTGAGTTGAGAACAACGCGGATCGAAATTGCAGATCGTTAGCAGCCTTCGAAAGATGTTCATTCGTTTCAATCGAAGTTTCAATCCCGTGTGTAGTGGTCAGAGCAGTAATGTCCTTGTAGGCATGGAAGGGATTCTTGGTTGTGGCATTCTTGTGTGCTAACATGATTTTCAAAACAAAGTCATCTTTGAACATCTCATAGACCTTGTCTAAGTCACAAAGATCGTAAAGCGACTCGACTGATTCTGGTTCATAAGACTTCACTATGTTGGTGAGGATCGATCATCCCGTCAGCTTTTGGGCTGAGCGAGAAGCTGTAGCGGATTGCAACAAAGCCGCTGCAAAGCCGACTAAATCACTGCGCTCCTTTGCATGATTGAGCATCGGCTGAAAGTCATGCGAAGCCTCTGCTAACTTGAGCAAGGAAGGCGCTATTCCGAATGGGCGCATTCCACGCGGCATCTTTCGCATCAAAAAGTGCATGGCTTCCGCTGGCCTACCAACGCGAGTGAGCAAGTCGGCGTAAGTCTCAATGGCCACCGTTCCATGCTCCTGCGGATCGAGAGACTCGGCTTTTTGCAGAAACATCTTTAAAGACTCGTCGACGTGCTCTCCAAGCAACGCCCTAAACATTGCAAGAGACATCGGATAGAGATCCGCAAATGGCTCCTCGCTTGGATATTGATATTGAGAATGAAGCTGCCGACCATATTGAGCAATGTCCGCAGCAAGCTGCAATTGATGGCGATTGTCGAGGATTCTCGCAAATCGAACAGTCGATGCCAAATGGGTTGTATCCAAATGATAGGTTCCATCGCGAAGCAATGTAGGCCTTGTCGACAATAGTATTTCTAGCGAAGTGGCCGAATGGACGGAGCTGGACGCATCACATTTTTCCCGTCCTACGATGTCGGCCTTCAGACTTGAGAGGAGCTCAGAGTGCAGGTGCTCAACTAACGTACCCACTGCGGCTTGTTGATCGGCTCTGCCACGCATCGAGACGACCGAATCCATCATAGTGATCGTATTGCAAGTACCCCTCATTTCGAGCGACAGTCTTGTGCCTCTGCCAACATCGATCGCTTCGTGTACAAGCAATCCTAGCACAGTATCCAAATTATCTTGAGTTACAAGTACATCGCGCATCGCGTTCGCAGTCGCTTGTCGGTCTCCTACCGCACGCATGTACATCCAGCCCTCTTGCAAGTTTCCCTTCCGCATCAAAGCCGTACCAACCTCGGTGCATGAAGCCAGCAACTTTTTGTCCAGTTGGTCCTGCAACTCAGGCGGCATGGCCTCCTGTTGCATTGATGAGTGTCCACCCGCTAGATCGGTGTAGACGGCGGGTAGCCCAAGCTCGATTCGATGCAGCATTTTCAATGCTTCAAAAAGTTCGGGATACTTTTCTTCGCGTCTCATTTCCTCGACCAGCAACGTCGCGGCTGCGGCAGGGCCATGTTCAAGGTTTGTCTTTTGAAGTGTCTCGAACAAATCAGTAGATTTCAATTTGGATTGTCAAAAAAAGGAAATGGGGGTTAAGCACCACTGCAAAAATTGGGGGGTATAACCTCACGTAGGCGAGCCTCTCCGAGACTCGCAATTTTCAGCGTCTGCGGAGAGACGCTGCTACGTGGTTGTGCCAAGAAACTTATGCATAGGTGCTTACGTCTGTAAAACATCAAAGGATTGCTAATGGATTTCTGGGTTGTTCCAGTGTGCCTCGTGTAACTCCAACGCGGTTTTCGGCCTTTAGCGACTTCCAAACGGAAGGGCCATCAATTTTCCCTGCAAGAAGGTCGCTGTAAAGGCCTAGTAGACGTGACGTTTCAGTTACAGGGGCATCCCGCAACAATTCGATGCGAAAGTGCTCGATTCCCATACGTAGCAATTTGGGAGCCGCTTCAGCACCACTCTGGGCATGCCCATTGTAAAGAGTATTTCGGCAGCCGATATCGGCGTGGAGAACATGTTCAACTCCCAATCGGTCCCGCAATTTGACTTCATGGTGATCGCAGGGCCTACCACAATTGGATTTATTCGTGCCAGGGGACAGGACCGTGCAAAATACGCAATGCTCCATGTGAAACATCGGCATGTGCTGGTGAATGACTACCTCAAGCCAATGTCGCGGCAGCCCTTGAACCAGTTCCGTCAATTGGTCGCGGTTCAAATCATATGAAGCCGTGATGCGTTTTAGTCCTCGTGACATCAACCATTCGGTCGTCAACGGATTGGTCACGTTTAGCGAAAAATCGCCGATCGCTGGGATTTCATGCTCTCTCGCAAAGTCCAAAGCTGCAAGATTCCTTACCAACCATCCGTCAGCACCGTGCTTGGCAATCGCCTTGAACAAGCCAAGTTCGCCTGGCTTCTGAATTCGAAGGGTGGCAATATAAACCGCAGCCCCAGAGTCATGCGCGGCAGCAACAGCCTCACGGTATTCGCGGATATCCTGAAACTCTACGTAAATCGTTTTGAGGCCGTCATCAAGAACTTGCTGCAATTGCTGCATCGATCGAACCAATACGTGCAAATGATTTGCTTCGTCACGAGTATTTGGTGGATGAACCAACGCGGACATCATTCGCTGCGAAACTCCAAAATCCGAAATGAACCGTTTGGGAACTTCGGTGCGATAGCGATCAAGCTCCGTAACCATGTTTTTTCGAAGTTCACCTAATACACTCAACGGGACCATCGGATTGCCTGTGAGACTCGCATTCAATGAGCTTAATTCGTAGGGCGTATTCCCAAGCCGAGACAATTGCTGCCGAAGGTTCTCTTCCGAAATAACATGCTTTCTGGCTTCCTCAGGAACGTGTTCTACTGAAACACGAAGGGAGTGTTTCAACCCTGAGCTGCCACTCCAGTTGATTTCGACTTCGATGGGAACGCCAACACCGATGCGAAGTGACAAATCAATCGGAATTTTCCGATGGAACTGTTCTGTTGAGAAACTTGCGCGAAGTCTCTTGCTCAATTGCGGAGAATCGGTTTGCCAAATTGCTTGCCCTGGTTTGACCAGAACGTTTTTGAACAGCCCATTTTGAAACGAGAGCTCGACTCGTCCCACCGATGGCAAATCAGTCGGTAAACCGCTGACAAACACTTGGAAAATCCGACCGCCCACTTCGGTTCCGTCAATCCGATCGCCTTGCAAAACGACTCCATCCCCTTTGATTAACGGAGTCTCAAGATCGACAAGCAGCCGTTCAGCGCGCAGCGCAATTACTCTCCCGACCCGAACACCTTGCTTGGCACTGGTCAGTCCTGGCACAAGTCTTTTGTGATCGCAGCCTTCAAGCCAACCGGGAGTGAAGCCTCGTGAAAAACTCATCTCCATTTCTCGCTTGGCCTGATCAGACCATCGAAGTTCGCTCCCTGTCGTTGCCGCATCGATCGCATTACGGTAATGGCCGACGATGTTGGCGACATACTCTGGAGTTTTCAGTCGGCCTTCGATTTTGAGTGAACAGACGCCTGCGTCGATTAACTGCGGAATGTGCGCGTATCCAGCAAGGTCTTGTGGCGAAAGCAGATAACGAATGTCGCCTAAATCGCGATCCTTTCCATCGCAAATGAGATCGTAATTCAATCGACATGCTTGTGCACATTGGCCGCGATTAGCACTGCGCCCTCCAAGCGATTCGCTCGTCAGACACTGACCACTGTAAGAGACGCACAACGCTCCGTGCACAAACGTCTCAACCGGCATGCTAGTGGCTGCTGTGATTTTTCGAATCTCTGCAATGGACAGTTCTCTCGCCAAAACCACTCGATCGACCTTGAGCGATTCGATGGCTTGGATCGTTTCGGCAGAAACCATGGTCATTTGGGTGCTAGCGTGAACGCTTAGTTGCGGACATATTTCGTGGATTAGTCGGACTGCGCCAAGATCTTGGACCAAGACCGCATCGACTCCTGCCGCGGCGATCTCCGCGACATGTTTTTCAAATTGCAAAAGTTCGTCGGTAAAGACGAGCGTGTTGAGTGTTACATACCCAACGACCCCTCGTCGATGCAGCAACCGCATGAGGCTCGGCAAGTCCTCGATAGAGAAGTTAACAGCTCTTGCTCGCGCGTTGAAGCCGGCATCCAGCCCGAAATAGACTGCATCGGCTCCGTTTTCAATGGCTGCGTGGATACATTCCCAGTTTCCTGCCGGGGCTAGCAGCTCGGGCGCCAGCCTCGCGGAGGAGGTTTCTTTTGTCATTTCAAAGATCTTCTTATTGGTTTGTCGCTGATCTGCAATCCGCATTAGACGTGGGTTGTACTCCAATATAGTACTGCGGTGGCAGTGAACAGTCGAGCGCAGAAACGCGGAGTTCCTCGGTTAACCGCCACCATCTCTCCAGAATAGAAGGGCAGAACCCTCGACATGAAGCGCGTGTGCCCATGGAATGGCAAGGGGCATGCGACAGGCTATTGAAAAAGTTAAAATGAGAATTGGAAAATGCAAAATGAAAAATGAAAGGGATGGATGTGGTGGTGACGTGTACTTACTAAGCTAACGCTACGCTCTGGAGTAATGGTTTTGGATCGAGGCGGTTAAGATCTGGAATAGCGAATGCCCCCATTGCTCGATGAAGTTTAACAACTCTACAACATCGTCGGAAAATCAATTGGCAATCAACAAAAATCCAATCTTCAGTCGTCATACTTCCACCGCTAAATTTTGCATTTTCCAGTTCTCATTTAATTTTTTCAATTGTTCGCCATAGATAAGCCTAGGCTTGCAAGCAACTTCCCGCGATGTTAGCGAGCTGCGTAACCAGGTTGCCACTCAAACTGTCTCTTAAGTTTCTTCACTTCGTTGGTCCATTTCCTCGGGGGATCATTACTATCTCTCTAACTTCCCTCGGTACTAATCCTTCCATTGCCAATCTCGGATCTCGGGCATGTCTTCACCGTGTTTCACAATGTATTGTTTGTGTTCGATCAACTTGTCGCGAGCGATCTGAAGTACGTTTGCTGCTTGAGAACCGAGTTGTGGTACGCGATGAATCACGTCGCTTACTAGATGGTACCGATCGAGGTCGTTGCGCACGACCATGTCGAACGGAGTCGTTGTTGAGCCCTCTTCTTTGAAGCCACGAACGTGTACGTTTTTGTGATTGGTACGTCGATAGGTGAGCCGATGAATTAGAGTCGGATAACCATGAAATGCAAAAATAATCGGCTTATCTTTTGTAAACAGCACGTCGAAATCCTGATCACTCAGGCCATGCGGGTGTTCGCTACTTGGCTGCAACTTCATTAGGTCCACCACATTGATCACGCGGACCTTCAAATCTGGCAAATGCTCGCGCAAGAAAGAGACAGCAGCAAGCGTTTCCAATGTTGGGACGTCACCACAGCAGGCCATGACAACATCGGGGTCGCCCCTTTTGTCGTTGCTAGCCCAAGTCCAGACACCAACACCTGCATTGCAGTGCTTCTCAGCTGCATCGATATCAAGCCATTGTGGAGCTGATTGTTTGCCCGCGATAATAACGTTGACGTAGTTTCGACTTCGCAGACAATGATCGGTTACGGACAGCAACGTATTTGCATCGGGTGGAAGATAAACTCGCACGACCGATGCTTTCTTGTTTACCACGACGTCGATAAAGCCAGGATCTTGATGGCTGAATCCGTTATGATCTTGTCGCCAAACATGCGACGACAGCAAGTAGTTCATCGAAGCGATTGGGCGCCGCCATGAGATTTTTTCACACACATCCAGCCACTTGGCATGCTGATTAAACATCGAATCGACGATATGTATGAACGCTTCGTAGCAAGAGAAAAAACCATGACGGCCAGTTAGCAAGTAACCTTCTAACCAGCCCTGGCATTGATGTTCGCTCAGCATTTCCATGACGCGACCGTCAGGAGCAACGTGGTCATCACCAGGGAGGATTTCTGCGGTCGAACATCGGTTGGTCACTTCAAAAACTGCATTCCATCGATTGGAATTCGTTTCATCCGGACTAAAGACTCGAAAATTCGATGGGTTGAGCTTGATCACATCGCGAATCAGTTGACCTTGTGCACGTGTCGCTTCGTAATTCACCTTGCCTGGCGCGAGCACTTCAACGGAATAGTCCCTGAAGTTTGGCATTCGCAAGTCATGCAGGAGCTGTCCTCCATTGGCGTGTGGGTTTGCGCTCATGCGTTTCTCACCTTGAGGTGCGAGTGCCGCGATTTCGCTTTGCAATTTACCGGAGTCGTCGAACAATTCTTGCGGACGATAGCTCTGCAACCAATCCTCAAGGATCTTAACATGCCCGGGGTGACTCATCTCGCCCATAGGAACTTGGTGAGAACGAAACGTTCCTTCGGCTGGTTTTCCATCTACTTCCTTGGGCCCTGTCCAACCCTTGGGTGATCTCAGGACAATCATCGGCCAGAGCGGTCTTTTCTTGAAACCGTTCGCTCTCGCATCGGCTTGGATGTCTAATATCTCGGCAATAACTGTGTCTAGCACAGAAGCCATCCGTTGATGCATTTCGATAGGATCAGTCCCCTCGACAAAATAGGGCTTATAACCGTAGCCGCAGAATAATGCCTCCAATTCATCATGTGGAATGCGAGCCAATACCGTAGGGCCCGCGATCTTGTATCCGTTCAGTTGCAGGATCGGGAGTACTGCACCGTCGCAGACTGGATTGAGAAACTTGTTCGAGTGCCAACTCGTGGCTAATGGTCCAGTCTCCGCTTCGCCATCACCCACAACGCACGCGACCAGCAAATCTGGGTTATCGTATGCCGCACCAAAGGCATGTGACAAGGCATAACCTAACTCGCCCCCTTCATGTATTGACCCTGGTGTCTCTGGGGCGACATGGCTCGGTATGCCGCCTGGAAACGAGAATTGTTTGAAGAGACGCTTCATTCCTTCTTCGTCTTGGGAAACATTAGGATAGACTTCACTGTAGGTACCTTCCAAGTAGGCGTTGGCCACCAATCCGGGGCCACCATGACCAGGACCCGTAACGTAGATCGTGTTTAGGCCGTTTGCCTTGATCACCCGGTTCAAGTGCGCGTAAATGAAATTTAACCCCGGTGTCGTGCCCCAATGCCCAAGCAGACGCGGTTTGACATGTGCAAGTTCCAGCGGCTTCTTTAGCAGTGGATTATCGTACAAATAGATTTGGCCAACAGAAAGATAGTTGGCGGCCCGCCAGTAGGCGTCAAGTTTGCTTAATTCCGCCGGAGTAAGCGGTTGCGAAGTTGAATTCATGATTTCATTTTCTTTGGTTAAACGCTTTGAACAGCTTCACTTGGTAAACATCGGAGGTCGTACAGCTTTCCCGTTGATGATTGCTTGCAATTCTACGGGAGGGCGAGGCTCCTTCCGAGCCACCGGCGGTTCAATGGTTCGGTAGGAACCTCACCCTCCCGTTTTGTCCAATAAATTGTTGGGTCCAAAAGCTTTACGACCTCCTGCGGAATTTTTCGGCTGCCAGCGCTCGTAGAGCATTTTCCAGGCCCGCAACGTGCCTTCGACAGGTTTTACTGAATTTAGTAGCTTCAACTGACTTGTACTGAGAAGTTTGCCCAATCCCAGCCGCTGAATTGGGCAGGCAGTGTCAAAATGGCACAGTGTGCACACACTACGCTATTTCATTCCTGAAGCCCGACTTCAGGGCGAGCTGACATAGGTCCCGCCTGCCGGGCGGGACTTTTTCGAAACGAACGCATCGACCTGAGCTATAATCAACCGCAAGGAGCCTTACATGTTTTCGGCACAGAAAGTTTACTCGATGCTCGGTAATGAATCTCTTTGGGAGGTTGCAAACCAATGCAATGAAATATTGTCCAACGCAAGTATTTCTTATTCGATTTGTGGTGGTGTAGCTGTTTGTCTTCACGGCTATCAACGCAATACAACCGATTTGGATCTAATCATACGAAGAGAAGATTCGTCCAGAATTCGCTCTCTGCTTTTAGAAACGGGGTTTCAATGGGACGAAGGGAATAGTGAGTTTCGGACTCAAAATGGAGTCGCGATTCAATTCCTTCTAGCCGGCGATAAAGCCGGTAGAGAAAGCGAAGTATTGATTGCTGAACCACTCGGTGATTTAAACGTCGAGGAGCGCGAGGGACTATTCGTCGTGCGGTTGTCACGCTTGATCGAAATGAAAATCGCATGTGGAATGAGCAGCCTCCGAAGAACTCACAAGGATTTTGCTGATGTTGTCGAACTCATCGCAATTCGTAAACTCGATGCAGCCTTCGCTCGATTCTTGCATCCAACTTTGCGAGATACTTTTCGAAAACTTGTGCGCAACGCCACAGATCCTGGAAACTCATAGATCTTATCGTTTACTGTTTAGATTTCTTCTGATCGCGTCCCCCAGCCGGGTACGAGAAGCGCGACATGTATCCAGCGCCCGCGATCGCCGCTAATCGCTCCAATCGGTTAAACATGGATGAGCGCGGTTATTTTACATTAGATGCATTTCGCAAATAACCGATCAAGGATGCTAGCTCGGCATCGGTCATAAGTTCGTCAAAGTTTCCTGGCATCAACGAAAGTTTACTTGCCTTCTCTTGCTCAATATCGCTGAGCAGGATTCGCCTTTGATTGCCGGTCTGATCCGTTAACAACAGGGACTCAGATGTACGATCACTGACAAGTCCGCTTAAGGATTCGCCGCCATCCAGCACCATCATCGTCATCTTAAATGCTTCGTCGACGTTTCGATCTGGCCATAGAATGTCCTCGCAAAGCCTCAAAATACCACGTGCACCAGCTCCTTCCAATTGAGGCCCCACAACTTTACCTTGTTCCCCAAGCTTGTGGCACAACGCACAGCGGTCCGCAAACTGCTTGGCTCCGACTTGCATGTCAGGCTTGATACTCTCTAATGATGTCGCTTTGCTCTCCACCACCTTCAACCGGTTCGATGACGGGGTCGGCTCGGGACGGAGAGCTTCCACCCGGGCAAAACTTTCTTGCGGCAAGCTCTCCCACCAACTCTTAGGCAATATACGCAACGCATCGCGTGACAATGACCCTCTCTCGCAAAGCGATGCGATATAGCTAATGGCCGCGCGGTGTTTCGATAGCCTAAGGAGCAGTCGCTCTTGTTCTAAGTAGGAACAGCGTTTGCAAATTGCCTCGCCAAACTTGAGAAGTCCCTCTTGATCAAAGGAACTCCAATCCCAATTCGGTACTGTTCCTGTTTCGACGCCTATTAGCGCAAACAAATCGGTCCAATTCTGTTCAACCGCAAAACTAGTTAACTCGACTACTTCTGTATGAACATTCTTGTCACTCAGACAGTGCAGTCGAAATCGGCTTGTCCAATCCGTTTCCTCTGAACTTAGTAGCCGTGTTAATTTTTCAAGGCTCTCTGGTTTGCTGGGGAAACCACACAAAGTTACGGCCGAAACAATGCGTTCCCACTTGTCCCGAATCGGGCCGGGATTTAAGCCAACGAGGGAGTTTTCGCCTACACCAATCCAAGCATAGCTTGCTGCTGAGTCGCCATCTACTACGCGAAGCTGAACAGCTGCGCCTTCGTGTTTCTGCAAGTCCCAACGAACTAACTTGCCAAGATCACGTTGAGGTGGCAGGGCGCGAAACAATTCCTCCGCAACATTGCCAGCATTGTCAAGCCTCACCAAGGAAACGTAGTTTTTTGAAACGGCCTCCTTGCCTGGCAACCCATTATGCCCCACGACATAAAATTCCAATTGGCTCGGTGCGATAAAAGGGCTGGACGACCATGTGCCCGTATAGCTTTCGCCTAATGGAAAGCTGCTGAAAAATGTAGCTCGCTTGCCGAGCGCATCTGGGTTCCGGGTCAACTCCCTGCTCTCTGGCAACCATTCTTTACGATCATCATTCTTTGCAGACTTGCCGGACCAACTGATCAGTCTAAGTTCGCCTGGCTCGCGGGTTGCGGACTCATCCAACCATTTTGTTGCGAGTTCGCCAACCATATCTTGGCAACGCAAAACCAAACTACCAAGCACTTTGCCTCGCTGTTGCATTTGGCGACGCGCAATTTGCAGTAGTTGGTCTGCACGCGCATCCGCTTCCTTGTTCGTCGAATCCAAAAGGGCCAAGAATCGATCCATATTGGATTCGTCCACGACATCTGCAATCGACACAATGGTTTGATCCAAGACGAGGCGCTGGTCACCTGAGTATTCAATCATGCTAACTTGTTTTTCGCACAGTGAAAGGATGCCAGCAACGGAGCTCGGGTCTTTCAAAGCAAGCAAAACACGGGTCAACGCACGCATTTTCGGAGAATCGCTCGACGTACTAACATCGTTGCAAACATCCGGTACCCATCGATTGAATCTCGCTGGTTCACTATCCCGGATTCGAGTCGCGATAGCCCTTATCGCTATCAGCAACGATTGGGAAAGCACGGGATCGCTTGTTGAAGAAACGCGAAGGGTTTGGTTTAGTAACCAATTTGCTTCTCTCTCAACTCCTTTTGCTCCCATCAAGTCAAAGAAGGACTGGGCTCGTACAGCATCAGGAATCTTATTGAGGCTTAGCGATTCGACCTCCTTTGAAAGGGCTGGATTTAAATCGGTAGATCCATTTTGCGAAATTTGGCTTTTCAATAGCTCGCCATTTTGAAGTAGTTTCGTTGGAACAAGGATTTCCTCTCCATCGCCTTTCCATCGGACTCTCCAGATGCGACCGCTGGTGCTGTCACGGTCGGGATGGTCGAGTGGTACTTCGTAGTGGCCGATGACTTTGTTGTAAAAGTCAGCGATATAAAGGCATCCATCTGGTCCGAATTGCAGGTCCACAGGTCGGAACCAAGGATCGTCGCTGGTCAACAGATCGGGCATGGCGACTGCTTTGGCGGTGGCACCTTGGTAGACAACGTGATTGCGATTGACGCGGCAGGTCATAACATTGCCACTAAAAAAATTGTCTTCAAACTCTTTCGGGAATCTTGAATCTTTGGAGTGCGCAAGTCCAGAGATAGCTGTGCTGCCATGCAAGTGGTTCATCATCGGAGGAACAAACCCCAGTCCGTCGTCGGGGCGACCAAAGCTTGGATAACATCCACCTCGAATCAATTGTGAAATCGGCTTGCTATGACAATCGGCGGCGTACCAAAACCCCCATCGGTCTTGAGCCATGCCGAACGGGTTCACTTGCCCCTGAGAAAATAGCTCGACTCGTGATCCGTCTGGTTTGAACCGAAATACATTTCCCGATGTCATCGAGATCGCGTGTCCATCTTTGCCCTGAACCTTCGATTGGTTGTTAAAACCATGACAAGCATAGACCCAGCCATCCATTCCCATTCGCAGTGAATTGATCATTCCATGCGTATCGCGGGTTGTATCGAACGGCCCGAGCAAGATTTCGCGTTTATCGCAAACTCCGTCCTGGTCTGTGTCACGCAAATACAGAATATTTGGAATCGAAAAGCAAAGCACACCATCACCGTATGGCAACAGACCAATTGGAATATTCAGTCCGTCGGCGAAAATTCGTGACGTTTCGAATTTCCCATCTTGCTCTCTGTCTTCAAAGACTATAACCGCATCTTTTCCCACTTCGTTTGCTTTGGCAGGAAACGGATATTGGGTAGACTGGGTAATCCATAATCGCCCTTTGGTATCAAATGCCATGTTCATTGGTTTTGCAATTGTCGGTTCGGCGGCGACCAATTCGACTTGAAAACCGTCCGGAACATGGAATCCGGCAAGCTCTTCCGCTGGCGTTCTGTGGGCAGACGCGCGGATGGTTTGTCCGAACAGCTCCTGCGACGTGCTTGGTTC
The DNA here is from genome assembly GCA_043744075.1 of Pirellula sp. Lineage (GTDB taxonomy): Bacteria > Planctomycetota > Planctomycetia > Pirellulales > Pirellulaceae > JBKCUI01. The sequence goes on from JAYTVL010000147.1 coordinate 17,410, forward strand.
GGCTGGCTTGAATCGGTCTGAAAGTACCGGGTCGGCCGAAAACGAAGTCGCTGTTAGTACCGTCAAGGCAACACAATTGATTAGAGCCAAGTATTTGCGAACGTTCATAACAGGATTTGAATCGGAATTTGGGGAAGATGAGTGAAGCAGGAAAGGACAAAAGGTAAGTCGGTGTAGCATTCTAATCGAAAATCTTTGAAAAAACTAAAGTCCGCGTGGGCTGACGTTGCTCTGTGAAAGTTCTTTTGTGTATTCAGTCAGGAAGAATACGTCCCGACTCCAACACTTGTGAGGCCACGCATGATTCTTCAAAGAGTACTGATGACTCGCCTGATTATTGCTGCAATCCTGTTGCTACATGGACAAATGGTGTTTGCTCAGATGGGCGGCGGGTCGCCTAGCGGTAATGCACCAGCGTTCGTTGATCCGAAGTTTAGCGACAAACTCTACGAAGCTGGCGGACCACAAGGGCGCGAGGCGAAAGATGGCGCGATTATTTTGTCGGTAACGATCGAAGGAAACAACAGCATCTCGCAGAATTTTATCCTATCCACGATGCAGTCGCGAGAGGATCGACATTTCGATAAAGAAACGTTCAATCGCGATATCAGCACACTCTACCGAACCAACCTTTTCAAGAAGATTACGCCTTACTTTACCGAAGGTCCAGATGGAGTGCACATCCGTCTGATCGTAGACGAGCGTCCGATAATTAAAGCAGTAATCTTCAGAGGCAACGAACGACTAGATGACCGTCAGTTAAGCAAACATGCGGGCATTCAAAAAGGAGACCCGTTGGACCCGATTTCTCTCAACTCAGCCAAATCGCGCCTCATCGAACTGTATCAAGACAAAGGGATGAATCAAATTGACATTCAGATTGCACAAGGGCTCAAGCCAGGCCAACGCGAAGTCGAGTTCATTATCAACGAAGGGCCGGTCGAGAGACTAAATAAAATTGGCTTTGTTGGCAACCAAGCATTTTCTACTGAGATTCTAAAAACAAAAATCAGCAGTCGAGACGCGCTGGGGGGACTTAGGTCCTATATGTTCAACAAAGCTTCTGACGCCAAGATGGAAGCTGATCGCGACGTATTGATGGGATACTATCGATCATTGGGCTATTTTGACGCCCGGGTCGAATTCCGAAAGGACTACAACACTCGCGGTGATTTCATCGACTTGACGTTTGTCATTTCCGAAGGGCAGCGATACAAGATCAAATCGGTTTCCATCGTTGGTTCAAAGCGATATCAACCCAGCGAACTCTTACCGCACTTGAAACTGACGACTGGCGACCCATTCCTGCAACAGAAAAAGCAAGCGGACGAAAAGTTTTTGCGAGACCTCTACGGCGCTCAAGGCCATATTTTCAGTGAAGTGATTGGCGAACTGGTCTACCAACCCAACAACGAGGTGGACGTAGTCTACAACATCGGTGAAGGAGACGTTTATCGAGCAAGCGAAGTCCGTGTTCACATTGATGGTGATCATACCAAGGAGCGGGTTGTGATGCAGCCTTTGGGCAAAATACGACCGGGAAGTATTTTGAACGGTCCAGCAATTGATGACGCCGAGCGGCGATTGAAGAACACCACAATCTTCAACAATGACCCAAGTCAAGGAACCGTGCCCAATATTCGAATTGAACCGCCATCAGACCTAGGTAAAGGCCTGGGGCCCGATTATTGATTTGCACCCATGTAGAATAGGCTTCCAGCCTGTTTTTCACTGGCAGGCTGGAAGCCTACCCTACGAATCCTGCTGACGATGCCATCCGTTGTTTTGAATCGAACTATGCCAAGCACCAAAACACAACACATATCTGCCATGAAGCAATGCGATCGTCAATGGATTAGCATTGTCGCAGCGATGTTTGCATGCATTGGGCTTTGGGCGGGTACCAGTTCGATGATTCTTGCACAAGAGGTTCCGGCCAATGGGTACACAAACGGAGGTTATGCCTCTCCCATGAACGGCCAAGCAATTGGAAATTATGGTTTTGGCCCAGCATATTCCATGGCCCCAATCCAGAATCCAGCCATGCAGGGTCCAGCGATGCAGTATCCAGCGATACAGAATCCAGCCTTTCCGAATCAAATGAGCCCAAATGCTCAGATTCCGAATCCACTTCGCCCAGAATATGGCTATGGCCCCGCCATCAATGGACAGCAGACTGTCGGCCAACCCATGTTTGGGCCTCCAGGCATGAACATCGGCCCTCAGCAAACAATTGCACCCCCAACATACAACAATCAACCAGTAGCCCCTCCTGGCACAGTCCTTCAAACAGCACCACCGCTTGAAGAACCTTGGCAATTGGGTTCCAGTTCGCCATTCTTGGATAACTCACCGTACGGTTACAACCCGAGAATACGTGACATTCCAGTTGATGTGTATGTTCAAGAGGGGCAGACGGGGCGTTTTTCGGTTGGTGGTTCGGTCAACAGCGATTTAGGAGTTGCTGGCAATTTCGTCCTTGAGGAACGGAACTTTGACATACGCAAATTCCCGAGTCGTCCAAGCGATTTGCTTAACGGCGCTTTCCGCGGTGCTGGCCAGAATTTCCGCGTCGAGTTGGTGCCTGGGAATAGAGTACAGCGTTACACACTCAATTGGACAGAGCCGAATCTATTTGGTTACTCGCCATTTAGTTTGTCAGTCGGAGGTTTCTACTTCACCCGAATCTATCGAGACTGGACAGAACAAAGGCTCGGAGGTCGAGTTGCTGTCGGATACGAAGTTACCCCAGATTTGTCATTGTCAACGGAGTTGCGAGGCGAGGACGTCAATATCTCCAACCTTCGCATTGCAGGATTGCCCGCATTGGATCGCGTTGCCGGAAGCAACGATTTGTATACCGGTCGCGTTCGACTTGCGCACAACACACGAGACAGTCCGTTCCTGCCAACGGAAGGCCATTTGCTGGAATTAATCTATGATCAAACGTTCGGCGAATTTGATTTTCCGCGAGGCCAAGTCAACTTTAGTCGATACTTCTTGGTTCGGGAACGAGCTGACGGTGGTGGACGCCATACATTTACAAGTTCGATTCGATTGGGCTTTACTGGAGTTGACACCCCACTATTCGAAAACTTTTTTGCTGGTGGTTTCTCAACCATGCGAGGATTTGCGTTCCGCGGTGCAAGTCCCGTGGACCACGACGTACAGGTTGGCGGTCGATTTCAGATGCTTGGCACCCTCGAATACATGATGCCAATTACTGCCGATGACATGCTGCGAATGGTTGCCTTCGTCGACTACGGAACCGTCGAGAAAGACATTGAATTGAATTCGAAGAATTTTCGAGTTGCGCCGGGTATTGGAGCGCGCATTGCGGTTCCAGCCCTCGGCCCTGCACCGCTCGCATTCGATTTCGCGTTTCCCGTTTCCTACGCGGATACTGATACTCGCCAGATCTTCTCGTTTACTATGGGGCTAACGCGATAACGTTGGATCGAAGCATGGTCTTTGGAGTCGATCTACCTTGTTACTACGGGCCGCTAGACCTTCTTTTTTATTTGGTCCGGCGAGAGGAATTGCCGCTTGAGGAACTTTCGCTCGCAAAGATCACACGACAGTACTTGGCGTATTTGGAGGTTTTGAAAGTATTGGATCTGGACGATGTCGGTGAGTTTATCGACATCACTAGCCAGTTGATTGAGCTCAAAGCCAAGACGGTACTGCCGGTTTCCGACGCTGAGTCCGCCGACGAACTTGGAACAATTGGCCAAGAGCCATCGATGCCGCAATTGGTCGAGCGCCTTGTGCAGTACAAACGCTTTAGAGACGCTGCCTGCTTGCTAGACGAGCAGAGTCGACGATGGCAGCTTCGCTACTCTCGATTAGCGAGTGACCTTCCGCCACGGAGGATCGATGCTAACGAGTTGCCTATTGCAAAGGTTGAAGTATGGGACTTAGTCAGTGCTTTCGGAAGAATTCTAAAGGCACGACAGAAATCGCCATCTCATAGCATCCAGTTTGACGATACTCCGATCCATGTTTACATGCAACGCATCCACACGCAAGTGCTGAAATTGGATCGCGTGGAGTTGCAAGACCTGTTCGAAATTGGAATGCACAAGAGTGCCCTTGTTGCCATGTTCTTGGCAACTCTGGAGCTAACGAGGAATCATGGACTTCATGCTATCCAGGAAACTGCAGATGGTCCGCTTTACTTGCAACCGGGCCCCGAGTTTGCTGCTCAGCTAGATGTTGCACAGGTAGAAAACCTGGGGAGCGCTTTGCTGGAAAAATCCAAAATCCCGGTTATTCCACGCTAAGGCGAGCGGTGGCTTGAAATCTACCTGTGAATTGGGTGGCACTCTCTGAGGCAGTCCTTTTGCAATTTCCAATTTCCAATTTAACTTTTTCAATGGATTCACTGCTTCGGAGAGATACTTGCCAGTGTCCGTCAAATAATTCCAAAACAGGGCGTGCTAGGTCACGGAGAATAGATCCGACAAATCTAGTTTGACCCCGTGTATGCAAGTGGGCGAAAGGAATTGAGGGGCGACGGCAATCTCGATTTTTCGATAGGATTTGCCATCGCTTTTTGCCGTGGTCGGCTTAGATCCGATTGACGTCATTGCAGGTGAATTACCACGTCGGCAACGGCGTTTGGTTGAGGCCTGGGCCGAATTGCATCAAACTGAGCTACTGGAAGATTGGGAGCGATTGCAGCGGGGCGAAGCTCCATTGCCGATCGCGCCGCTAGAGTGAATTTGCAACATTCCATCCATCGTGTTACCAAGTGCCAGATTGTGCGTGACTTTGTGCTACACGTCACGTTCGACGATTGCACGGAACAGACAATCGATTTTCGACCTGTACTGGGTGGACAGTTGCTGGGACCACTACGTGACCAACATCTTTTTAACCAGGTGCAGATCGATCCGGAAGTCCATACGTTGGTTTGGCCCAACGGCGCTGACTTTGATCCTGCGACATTACACAACTGGCCGGATTATGTCGGTGAGCTCGCCAAACGGACTAGGGAATGGGAAACCAGATCCGCGTAGCATCCCACCAGCGTACAACTTCGTGTTTTGCGCGCGTGCCAATGTTTTGCCATAACAGACGCATTCACGCGATTCAACCCCCTACGCATGCCCGCAGATCTAAAACGCTGAAAGACTTTCATTGACCTTCCATTGTAATAGGTGCTCTTGTTCGATCCTCAGATTTGTCTCTCGTAGGTAAAGGAACGCTTCTGCTTCCGATTCATTCAGCTCCGACGGTGTTTCGGGCGCGTGACCTGTCCCACTGGTCGATAGATGCTGGAATGCAAGAATCGTATTCTTGTCCATAAGGATGCTACGAGTATTTGGATAGTAGCGTCGCAGCATGGCGAGAATCTCGAATCCTTGAACATCCAGATCACCCCAATAGGTGATCGGTGTGTTTTGTAGCCAACGGATATCGAACAACTGCGTAATGCCCATACCCATTCCAAAGAACGCAATGCCCCGTTCGATCGGCGGGAGGGTGAGCAAAGTCACATGATTCTCAACCATCACCACGCGAGCATTCTCGATCGGCATCCTCGCGATCTCTTGGGGGGGCAGTGAAAGTTCCGACGTAAAGAGTCGCAGTTCCGATTGAAGTTGGGGGTCAAGAATGCGAGTCAGAATATGTTTGCGAAAGTACTTAAAGCCATAGCGCTGTTCAAATCGCCTTGGATCGCAGCTGCAATCGATTGTTTCATCGGGCAGCAGAATATCGAGCCATTCGGTCAACAGCGGTCGAGAGTGTTGAATCAGTTTGGTAGGTACGGCCAACGGTAGTTCGCGAGCGAAACAATCCGGCCTGGGGTTGAGCATCAAGTATTGGACGACGGAAATGAGATCATCGATCGCATCCAATTCAATCAACTGCGGCCAAGACCTAACAAGCCACTTTTCAAGTTCTGGCAGACTTGTACGGATCTTGTCTACACGCTGTACAAGAATTTTAAACTCCGATTTCTTGTCGACCAGTTTGAGCAAGTCATGGAGCGAATCGATGGTGATAGCGATCGGGAAAAACTCGTTTTCACCGTGCTTGCGCGAGTTGCGTTTTTCCCATTGGACGGTGTAGCCGAAGCCGATGGATTCTTTGCCAGAGAGGCGAAGGGATTGAACGTCCCGAACGTTTTCTGAATGCCGTTCGGAGAGTTTTAAGTTGGCAGGGATACGCCATGGGTAGAGATCGCTTTGGTTTCCAGCGATCCAAGCCGCAATGGCTTGCGGGTAAATCCGTTTGGCTTTGCTGCGAATTTCAGCTGGAGAAATCACGAAATGGTTGGATCGAGGGTAGAATGGATTTAACATCCACAATTTTAGTAGATGGACTGCAATTGAGCTACCTGCCTTAACCCCGTACATTTTGCATTTTCCAATTCTCATCTTAACTTTTTCTAGCGACTCACACGCCCGAACGTACCTCAGGGCGTGCCACCCATCACCAGCTTGACAATGTTCCAGAGCCAAAAACTACCCACAAATTCTGCTGACGAGGCGAAATTCAAATCCGTCGATGGCCAAACTCTAGTAACATATTGACAGTAAGTTACAAGCTCTAGTGCGGTGCTTGAAAACATTGAAGCGCCAATTGTCACCGTCCATTCGACACAATATTTTTGCCCTGAATCAAGTACCACGCCTTTCCGATTAACCGTCACTCTACATGAAAACATCAAAGCAAATCCGAACGCTGTGCTGTTTGAGTACTCTGTTCGCCTGCGCGATTTTCATCGCGACTTTGCACGCGGCGGAAGCGAGGCGTCCGAACGTTGTGTTTATTCTGGTTGACGACATGGGCTATGCGGATACGGGTTGCTACGGGGCCGAAGATATCCGCACGCCGAACATTGACCGCTTGGCGCGAGAGGGAGTTCGGATGACCGATTTTTATGCCAATGCTCCAGTCTGCACTCCAACGAGGGCCGCTTTCATCACCGGTCGGTATCAACAGCGAGTTGGCTTGGAATGGGCCATCGGTACCACTGGCTTGCAGTCGCGCCGCGAAGGCGACAAATGGGTGACCTCAAACGACATGAAAGAACTAGGACTGCCGACTTCTGAGCCGTCCATCGCGCGCATTCTGAAGGAGGCCGGATACCGGACAGCCATGTTTGGAAAATGGCACTTGGGCTGGGCGCCGGAGTTTGGTCCAAACGCACATGGGTTTGACGAATTCTGGGGTATCCTGATGGGCCATGCGGATTACTACACCAAAAAATACAAGACCGGACTCCACCATCTTTTCGAAAACAAGACTCCAGCAACCGACGACGGATACCTTACAGATTCGATCACCCAACGGGCGATCGAATTCATCCAACGGCAGAAGGAAGAACCGTTCTTTCTGTATGTGCCTTACAACGCTCCGCACTGGCCCTTCCAGGTGCCAGACCGGCCTGATTTGTTGATGGATCCAGATGATACTTACAAAGGCACGCGGCAGGATTACGTCGCTATGGTTGAGCGAATCGACCTGGGCATGGGAAAGATGCTGGACATGCTGCATAAGCAGGGCGTCTTGAAAGACACTCTGTTTATCTTCTCGAGCGACAACGGGGGAGAACGGTTGTCCAGCAATTTCCCCCTGTTCAACCACAAGACCACTCTTTGGGAGGGCGGCATTCGAGTGCCTTGCATCCTCAGGTGGCCTGACCACTTGCCGGCCGGGAAAGTCAGCAAACAGGCAGGGATCACCATGGATCTGACAGCTACGATTCTTGTTGCCACCGGAACCAAGACACCCGTTGACAAGCCGCAGGATGGCATCAACCTCCTGCCCATGTTATCGGGCGACATGCAGGTGATGGAAAGGACTTTTTTCTGGCGGGTGGCACATACGGAAGGCGAGTTGGCCCGGCAACAGAGAGCGGTTCGCTGCGGCAAGTGGAAGTATGTGCTGGACGGCATGATTCCGCTTCTCTTCGACCTCGAAGTGGACATTGGCGAACGCAGCAATCTAGCCTACAAACACCCGGAAACCCTCGCCAAGCTGAAACTCCTCCTCGCTGAATGGGAAGAGGATCTCGAACGCAATCCGCCTCCGTTCCGCGTGAACTGAGAGTTGTCGTGTATTAGGACTTGAAGGTGGTACGATGCAAAATTTTAGTTTTTGGCGATTTGGATTCGTTCCGTTTTCTCTACTTACTTGGGCTACATTTTCATTCTGCCTCGGCCAAGGTGCAGCCAAGTTAGAAGACTCATTACCGCGAGAGCTTCGAAATCGCTCGGACGTAGAGTTGATTGTTAAAAAGTTAAGCTTTTTGAGAATGAATGATTCGTACTTCGGAGAGAAGCACCCAAACAAGAAGTCCACGCAGGCACAGATCAGCGAATGCGAGTCCGCTTTGAAAAGCATCATAGAACTCAACAGCCTGCCCTTACCCCAATCAGCCGTTTCGGAGGTTTCGATAAATATCGAAGACTCCTTGCCGCAAGAACTTCTGAATCGCACAGATGTGGAGTTGATCATTCAGAAGTTGCGGTTTTTGAGAATGAATGATTCAGACTTTGGAGAAAAACATCCAAACAAGAAATCTACGCAGTTGCAGATCCGTGAAAACGAACTCGCCTTGAACAACATTATTGAAAATGAAAGCCTTCACTCGCAAAAATCGGGCATTGCGGCGAACTCGATGAATATCGAAGACTCTTTGTCGAAAGAAATTCGAAAAAGAGAGGATGTGAACTTACTTGTTCGGCAATTACTTTACTTGAGAATCAACTTGACTAGCTTCCGAGAAAATCACCCGGACCGAAAAGAGATTCAAGAACAAATTCAAAAGCACGAATCTGCCTTGCTCGCCACTGCCGTAATCCCCACGATTCGAAAGCGTTCAACTAAGGTAGAGACCACCATGATGCAGGAACTTGAAGATCGCAAGGACGTGCAAGTCATAGTACATAAACTCACTATATTGAGATTAAACGAAGCAAGCTTTAGCGAGGAACCTTCGAAAATGCAAATCATAAAGACGGAAATTCGAAAACACGAAGCTGCGCTTATCGAGATCATTAAGCTGGGTCAAACTACACCCAGTAGAGACAATCCTTTTCGACGAGTGCCAGACAATGAATCGCGACGACAACCTTCTAGCAGTTCACGATAGTATCCTCGCTCTATCCATCCTGGCTATGACGCTCACCTAAATTGACTCGGGCGGGCTCAGTTAATTGGAGCCACGCGGCGCACAGCAGATGGTGATGTTATTTGGGAAGTTTATAGAGTGGAATTGCCTGAAATTGATATTGTTCTGAAGTTCCAATCTCAACGCAGCAACAGTGCGTCGTTCCAATCGTGAGCCGGTGGGCGTAGACGTTT
>JAYTVL010000148.1:0-26682 GCA_043744075.1 Pirellula sp.
CCCCGGGACGATTGCGACAGTACCTTCAACGATTACTATCAACCGCCTGGAGTGATCGATACCACAAGACGAAACCAACGCAACACACTCCAGTCGAAAAAAAACGCTACATTAAAGGCGGACACACATCCATGCAGCGAATCCTCGATCGCGCAAAAAAGGCAAAACAAAGATGTTGAAAGCAGTGGGACTTGAGCCAGTGAAATGTTCTGCCACCACTTCGCGATCCCAAATAGCGCGATGGATCGGGCTTGCGGTCGTTTGATACTGCGGGGAGAAAAGCGATTCCACCTGATCGTCAACGGTATCGATCACCCCGGTACGCTGTGCCTCGTCGGTCGACTTGCCTCCGAGTCGTAGGGCTGTCTCTGCAAACGATTGCGGAGCGGTTGTCACTGCCGTTGGCCCTTGTGGAAGAAGCTTAATTGGCGTGTTCATGTGAGAACTCCATCTGTAAGTGATTACGACCGGATAAACAGCAACTGTCGTGGTGTGATTTAATGATCAGCCGAAAGGCGTTAGCCAATGGCACTCACTTTGAGCCGCAACGCGCTAGCGTGCGGGTTAGCAGGCAAGGACTCGCTGCAAATCCGGCCCTCATGCTAGCGCATTGAGGCTCAGAAACTACAAAGTGAGTGCCATTACGCGTTAACCTCCGACTGTTTTGTTCAGCCCGCTTTCGATTGAGGTGCAAGTGAATTATCAGCCGAGATCATCGGTTGATTTATTTCGCCACGCAGTTCACGGCGTAATACCTTGCCAAGGAAATTACGAGGTAGCTCGCCATGGACTTCTTCATAGAGTCGCGGTCTTTTGTGTGCGGCAAGATGTTCCCGAGCGAATTCATGAAGGCGGGTCGGGTTAAATCGAACACCACTGTCCATGAGCACAAAAGCCTTTACGACCTCGCCGCGTTGCTTATCGCTGACTCCGACCACGGCGCAATCGCGGACGCCTGGGAATTTTCGCAACATCTGTTCCACCTCCGTCGGATACACATTAAACGCCGATGTAATGATAAGGTCCTTCTTGCGATCGACGATTCGATAGAATCCGTCTGAATCGCGACAGGCAAGGTCTCCGGTAAAAAGCCAGCCGTCGCGGATCGCTGCGTCAGTTGCCGACGGGTTGTTCCAATATCCGAGCATTACCTGCGGTCCTCGCACGACTAGTTCGCCCACTTCACCATCTGTGACTTCCCGAATACCCAGTTCCGGGTCGACGATCCGGCATTCTGTATCAGGCAATGGAACGCCAATCGATCCGTGTCGATTGTCATCATTGAGCGGTCCAACATGAGTTACTGGAGACGCTTCTGAAAGACCATACCCTTCTACGACTAGTGCCCCTGAATGCTCAGAAAACTCACGAGCGACGTCGGGCGGAAGCGAAGCCCCACCAGAGATCACCCATTTTAGGAAACTCAGTTCTTGCTTTCGGCGGCGTAAGTGTAGATTCATGTCTACGAGCATCGCTGGGACTGCGTGAAAGACCGAGGGACGGTGTTGCCTTAAGAGTTGAAGGGCTTTGGTTGTGCTGTAGCGATGGTGCATAATCAAAGTCGCTCCCAGTGCCGCCCCACCAGTGACCATGGTGGAAAGGCCGTAACAATGAAAGAACGGGAGCACAGCCAGCATGGATTCTTTGCCGAGCGTTGCACCGGCCCAATGCATCTGTTGCCAAGCGTTGGCGACCAAGTTCCGATGGCTGAGCGTGACAGCCTTGGGATTCCCGGTGGTGCCACCGGTCGACAGGATGTACGCGGGATCATTGAGTACGTCGACGTCAACAGGTTGCGGCTCACTTTCCACTTGATTTATCGCTTTCCAAAACCAAGCATGCTCTGCATCGGTACCAAAGAAAACGTGTCCGGTCCGTTGCCAAAGAGCAAATAGATACCCCGGATGCTTCCAGAGCGGAAGGTGATCGCGCAAGGAGACCCATAACGTATGTTCGACGTCTGCGGAAGTCGCCAGCAGTCCCCTGAGAACATCCAGTCCAATGACCATTCGGCATTTGGTTAAACTTAGCAAGGCAGAGACTTCTTCCGCTACCGAGAGTGGGCTAATCGAAACAACCACTCCACCCGCTTTCCAAATTCCATTTAGCGCCACCAGATATTCTGGGACATTGGGAAGCAGGACCCCTACGCGGTCGCCGGGTCGAAGTCCGTGGATCTGCAACCACTTGGCTAAACGAGTCGCATCGATCTGCAATTGGCGGTACGACCAAACGCGATCGAAGTACAAGCAAGCTGGGTGTTCGGGAATGAGACTCGCTGCTCGATCAAGTAGCCCGGAGGCAGTTATGTTCGGATAGCTTAAACTGCGTGCGACATTGGGAGGGTAATAATCGCTGCGGCCAAGTTCATTCAAACCAGAACGATCATTTTCGAGAGTCATTGCCTGCTCCTTTTCAAAAAGGTTACGTTGGCCCCGACTCCTTGGTGATATTGGTTTAGCGCAAGCCTTGCGCAATAAAAACATCATCAACGGATCGGCATGTCATTGTATCGAAAGCCAAATTATGGAGAACCGAAACACGAAAAGTAGAAACGATTCGGGAATCTGTCAAAGTTGATGTGTAAAGAAACGCATCGTGCCACTGACTTCAGAACGTTCGCGACGAGGTACTCGCATGTGGGTCGCTACTATATCAGCGACGTAAGCGTTTCAATTAACTATATGGCGGAAAGCAGCCGAAATCAAGGAGAAAAAACTGCGAGTGTGGGACTGCACTTCTGTTTATGATTTTTTTGCGTTTCTTCGTCTCTCCGACACGAAGAAAACCGCCTCGTTGATGCGGATCTACTTGGCCGTGCTGCTATAATCTGGTTTTCCATTTAGCAGGAATTTAGCGAGCCATAAGCGAGGTTTCATCTTGTTGACACGAAGACACTTCCTAAATGCTATTGGTGCCGGAGCGATCTATTTGCCGTTGGCTGTTGGTGCGGAAACGCCATCTTTGGAACGAAAACGACTGGCAGTCATCACTACTGAGTGGCGATTTCATTCGCATGCATGGCATATGGCTGAGCGGTTCCTCGTCGGCTATCCCATCAACGGTCGGTGGCATCGACCGCCGTTGGATGTGGTCGCAGCCTATGTCGATCAGCGACCGGAAAATGATCTGAGTGTGAAACGTTCCAAAGAGTTTGGATTTCCGATCTATCCGACTATTGCCGAGGCACTTCGCTGCGGTGGCGACAAACTGGCGGTCGATGCCGTATTGATCATCGGCGAGCACGGCAAATACCCGAAAAGCGAATACGAGCAGACGAAGTATCCACGGTACGAGTTTTTCAAACAAGTGACGGACGTCTTCCGACAGGATGGTCGGGCCGTCCCCGTTTTCAACGACAAGCATCTGTCGTGGAAGTGGGAGTGGGCAAAGGAGATGGTCGACATCTCGCGAGATTTGCAGTTTGCGTTTACAGCCGGTTCGTCGCTGCCGGTCACTTGGCGCATTCCGTCGATCGAGATGCCGAACGGCGCCGAGGTTGAGGAACTGCTGAGCGTCTCGATTGGCAGCATCGACAGTTACGACTTCCATGCATTGGAGGTGATCCAGTGCATGGCCGAGCGACGGCGGGGTGGTGAAACCGGAGTGGTCGCCATGCAAGCACTGCGAGGCGACTCCGTTTGGAAGGGCATGCAAGCCGGTAATTGGGCCAGCGGCGGTTGGGATCCGCAACTATTCGAAGCGTGTCTCTCAAGAAGCCACACTTTGGCTCAGCCAGATACTTTTAGCCATCGTTATCCGACTCCAGCACAAATCCTTGAGTGGGTCAAAGACCCGGTTGCATACCGATATGAATACGCTGACGGTGTCAAGGCGACCATGCTGATGATGAACGGACTCGTTGGTGATTTCACGTTCGCCGCCCGGCTAAAAGGTCAAGCGGAACCGCTCTCAACGTTGTTTTATCTCCCGCCGACTCCGAACGTGACTTATTCGGCCTCGTTGATGTCGCAGGCAGAAGAAACATTTCTTACTGGCAAGTCGCCCTTTCCGATAGAGCGAACGCTTCTTACTACAGGCTTGGTCGAAGCCGGGGTACGTTCCCTCGGTTTAGGCCAGAAGCGAATCGAAACGCAACATTTGGCTGTTCGCTACGAAGCTCCACGTGAATCGGCATTTGCCCGCAGGTAAAGCCGATTTTTTGAACACAACTATTCATGTTCGCCTCGAAATGGTTCCAAGGCTCTGCCTTGGAACCCACTGAATTGTAGGCACAGCCCAGGCTGTGCGGCTGTGCCTGCCGAGCCCAAGAGTATTCGCTCTCGGCCCTCATTGTGGGGAGGTAACAAAGCTCGCGATGAGAGGATACGAAATTCCGCATCTTTCGTTAAGATTTAACGATTGTCCGGATTGTGATGGTCACATCGAAAAAACCATGAAAAACGGCGAGGGAGTATTAGCCGTGTCGATAATCCATGTCGATACAATCGTTAAGAATGTTTCAATTGGTATAGCAGGGATGTAGTTCAATGAATGCTAGCAAGACGTTTCTTGGCGTAATTGTAGTGTGGCTGTTGGCTGGAACGTTTGTCAGCATTTTCGCAGTACCGGTCGCAGCTCAGTATGGTCCACTGTTGTCCGGTGTTGGTCCCATCAACCGGTCCATGGGGGGAGCGTCGACGGCAGCACCTTTGTCCTCCAGCGGTGCTCTACTTTGGAATCCAGCGACCCTTTCGGGGCTGTCGTCTGCAGAACTTGAGTTCGGAGTCGAGCTGCTAATCCCACATACGAATATGGCTTCGAGCGTGCCTGCCAATACATTTGGAACAGGCTTTCCACCGATTAATTTGGCGGGCAGCACGGACAACCAAGACGCAGTCTTTGCATTGCCGACTGTTGGGCTGGCATATCGTCCCGAAGATACGCCGTTGACATTCGGGTTGGGCATTTTCGCAATAGCGGGTTTCGGTCTCGATTACCCGGGCAGCGCAACGAATCCAGTCCTTACCGCACCAGCACCGAATGGTCTGGGCTTTGGCCCGATCTTTTCTCAATACCAAGTTTTGCAAATTGCTCCGGCGTTGGTCTATGACGTGAATGACCGGTTTGCCGTTTCATTCAGTCCACTTCTAGACCTTGGGATGTTGCAACTCGACCCGGCAGTTATCGCAGCGCCGGACGATGCGAATGGCGATGGATTCCCTACCTATCCACGCGGCACTCATTCGCGTACGGCTTGGGGATCAGGCTTTAGCGTTGGCGCGTTTTACAAAGCTTGCGATTGGAATTACGGCGTGTCGTACAAAAGTCCTCAGTGGTTTCAATCATACCGATTCAACACTTCAAACGAGTTGGGAATGCCGCGCTCGGCGCAATTCGGTCTAGATCTTCCGGCAATCATTTCATTCGGCACGGCTTATAAGGGGATTGAAGACGTGTTACTAGCCGCCGATCTGCGTTATATCAATTTCAGCAACACAAAAGGGTTGGGCGACTCCGGCTTCGATCCGAGCGGCGCGTTGCGGGGTGTTGGCCTTGAAAGTATTTTTGCTTTGGCACTAGGTGCTCAACTGAGAATGACCGATGCGTTGTTTATGCGAATGGGTTATAGCTGGAATCAAAACCCAATAAGTGACAGCCAAGCGTCGGCAAGTGTAGCGTCGCCGATCATCATAGAGCACATGCTGTCCGGTGGCGCTTCGTATCAGGCGACCAAAGCATTGTCATTGTCTTTTGCCTACCAGCATGGCTTCGAGAATTCGATTCGAGGCCCGATTGTTTTGCCCGCGGGCGCGATTCCAGGAACGTCGATCACGAATACCGCGTCCGTCGATTCGTTTCTGTTCGGGGCATCTGTCAAATTTGGTCCAACTAAGAATTGATATTCCGAAAATCCATTCGAAAAAACGGCAACAATTCGGAAGTATTTCCGATTCTATCCATGACGGCGTTTTGAGCGGCAGACGGACTGCATCGCTGCTTTTGGGGTTCTTTTCCCCAGTGAAAGCCTTAAATATTGGGCTCGCCAATCGGTTTTGCATCGACGCTTTGGAATGATAGCCTGGCGAATACGTTCGCACCGGACACAAAGTTAGCGAAGGGATTGGATACAATTGCGTGCATTCTGGCTCGGCCGGGTGTAGGATATTTGCCAAGATTCCTAGTTCGACCAGGAATCGATCCACTCCATCCCGTCCGCGGTAACTCCATTTTGTCGTGGTCCAACCCAAATGAGGCGCAAATTATGAATTCGAAATCATGTCCTGATTGTAGCTCCATATCGAAGAGATCGATTGCGAGACGAGACTTTCTTCAAGCCGCAGCGAGCCTCGCGGTGATTCCTTTGGCATCCCGAATGGTTTACGGTGAGCCAGCGCGAACAAGCAAAGCAGAAACGATTGTAGGCGAGTTTCATGCAAGCCTCTCGGAGCAACAGCGGGCCGAGATTTGTCGCCCATTTTCTGATCCTTTGCGAAGCAAGGTGAATGCGAATTGGCACGTTACTAAACCTTTGATCGGAAGTGATTTCTATACGGTTAGCCAACGCGAGATGGTAGACAAGATCGTGCGTGCCGTTACGAGCGAAGAAGGTTACGAACGACTGCAACGTCAAATGGATGACGACGATGGCGGGCAAAGTGCATATAGTGTCGCCGTCTTTGGAAACCCGGCTGCTGGTGAATTCCAGTGGGTGCTAACGGGACGACACCTGACGCTGCGAGCGGACGGAGATACGCTTCCAAAAACGGCTTTTGGCGGTGGTGTGGTCTACGGGCACGGTGAAGAATCCAGTGCCGCTGAAAATATCTTCTACTATCAAACCAAGAAAGTAAATGACGTTTTCGCGGCGCTTGACAAAGACCAAGCCAAGCAAGCTTTGTTGTCCTCCGCCGCGCCGAAAGAAACCGAAATTAAGATTCAAGGTGAAAAAGGTAAGTTCGCGGGGATTGCCGTTTCCACTATGAACAAAGAACAGAAGGTTCTCGTCAAGGACTGTTTGAAAACGATCTTAGCTCCGTATCGAAAAGAAGATGGCGATGAGGCGATGAAGTTAATCGATAGTGCAGGCGGTATTGATCAGCTTCGATTCGCTTTTTACCAGCAAGAAGATTTGGGCAAAGATAATATATGGGACATTTGGCGTATCGAAGGTCCGAGCACGGTAGTGCACTTCCGCGGAGCGCCGCACGTTCATGCTTATATCAATATTGCGCATGTGTAGGTAACGCAAGGAGTCCGGCTGTCCTAAGCCGAACAATCATGTAGGTCCGGCTGCCCTCAGCCGGACAGAATGTAGGTCTGGCTGTCCCAGCCGGACATGGTGCGATTTGATACTGTCAGCCTAGGGACAGGCTGACCTACGTGTGGATGAATTTAATTGAACGAAGTGTTTTTTCAAACTGGGTCAGATCTATGCGGTCTGTGATTTGCTCGTTATTTTTAGTTGCTATCTGCATTGTTGCTACGCCAACCTACTCGCAATCAAGTCTTTCGAACTCAATCGCGGATGCCATCCAACCGCTGATCAAAAACTACCAAGGCGATGTCACAGTAGCCGTCTATCATTTTGAAAGTGACACGCATTGGTCGATTCGCGGGGACGTGGTTATGCCCACCGCGAGTCTTATCAAATTACCGGTAATGATAGAAGCTTATCGGCAAGTCGCTGCTGGCAAAGTCAAGTTGGACCAGCGGATCGAACTGCGCAAGGAGGATATGGTTCAGGGTTCCGGTATTTTGACAAGCCACTTTTCGCCAGGAACTAGTTTGTCCTTGAGAGACGCGATCCGATTGATGATTGTCTACTCTGATAACACCGCTACGAACTTGGTGGTCGACGCGATAGGTCTCCCCGCCACTACTTTGGCGATGAAGGAACTGGGTTATTCAGAAACTCAACTTAATGCAAAAGTGTTTCGTAGGGACCTATCGATCGCTCCTGAGCGGAGTGAAAAGTATGGGCTCGGCAGCACAACCGCGCTCGATATGGTCCGGTTGGTTATCAGATTAAAGCGAGGCGAGTTGGCTACTCCCGAATCGACGGAGGCCATGCTTGACCACCTTGTGCATTGCGATGACAAATCGCGGTTTCCTTTGCTTTTGCCCGCCAAGGTCAAGGTAGCGCACAAAACTGGTTCAGTCACGCGCGTTCGAACCGATGCTGGCTTGCTCATGGGACCGGGATGTACGATTGCATTGTGTGTATTGACTGACAACAACAAGGATATCCGATGGACCGATGACAACGCGGGAAACAAACTGAGTGCCGACATTGCGAAAACGGTATACGATTTGCTGGCTCCGAAGACGCTGGACAAAGATCCATCCAACTCCGAAGTCAAAGCAATGCGAATTGGAGCCACTGGCGATCTTGTCGAATCGCTTCAACGAACACTCAAAGTGAGGTTGTCTCCCCCGGGAAGTATTTCGGTCGATGGTGACTTCGGCCCAGCAACGGAAGCGGCGGTCAAAGCCTTTCAGAAACAAGAAAAAATCGAAGCGACCGGCGTTGTGGATGAAGCGACTTGGAAAGCGCTCGGTGCCTTGATCGAACAAGACCAACCGCTGCCAGCACCTCAAGTTGTGAACTCCGAAAAACTTGAGAAGAAGCCTTCGGACGATCCGTTTGGTCCTCCTCAGGTTACTTGCGCGGCCTGGACCATTGTTGATGGGGCAAGTGGCGACCCAATTGCAACGAACAAATCAGAGGCCGCGATGCACATCGCTAGCACGACCAAAATAATGACGGCCTATCTGGTGCTGAAGCTTGCTTCTGTGCATCCGGAGGTGCTGGACGAGGTGTTAACTTTTTCGAAGCGTGCAGATGACACAATCGGTTCAACCGCAGGGGTGCGGGCTGGAGAGAGCCTTGCTGTTGGCGAATTAATGTATGGACTTTTGTTGCCTTCGGGCAATGACGCATCTGTTGCCTTGTCTGAGCACTTTGGCCGCAAATTCGCAAAGCCCGATGCCGAACTTGATGACAAACAGTCGTTCGACCGATTCATTGAGCAGATGAACGAGGCAGCGCGTGAACTAAATATGTTGCAGACCAACTATGTGAATCCACATGGACTCACCGATAAGGCTCATTTGTCATCGGCAACCGACTTGGCTCGGTTGGCAAGAGCGGCTCTGGAGTTGCCTCGATTTCGCGACTATGTCACGTGTCGTCAGCATGGTTGTGAAGTAATTGGAACAGGAGGTTACAAACGGAATCTGAAATGGGAGAATACGAATCGACTGTTGAGTATAGAGGGCTATATGGGGCTCAAAACAGGTACGACCGACGCGGCGGGTGCATGTTTGGTATCATGTAGTCAGCGGGATGGACGCGAATTGATCGTCGTAGTGCTCAATGCAGCGAACTCGGATGCACGCTATGTAGACGCTCGGAATTTGCATGCTTTCGGATGGCGCAAATTGGGAAATACGACTCAATAGAGTGGAACTTACTAATCCTGAGGCACTAGCTCAATAGCACTCACTTTGAGCCGCAATGCGTTAGCGTGCGGGCCGGAAGTCAATGAATCACTGACTGTTCAAGCCCTCATGCTAGCGCATTGAGGCTCAAAGCTCCCAAAGTGAGTGCCATTTGGCGCTAGCTGGCGGAAGGTTAAGGGTAACGTACTAGGAGTATTGCAACGGAACTTCACCCGGGTAGCCGGGTTAGCAGCACCGGTTCCGCGCAATGGGTGCTCGGCACCGAGTGTCGTTCTACAGGCGTGATTTCAAGAATTCATACAGAAGGTCAGGTAACATTGATGATTCGTTCACGATGGTCGCGATTAGCGGCGCTGGGGTTCATTTGCACGGCTACACAATTCGGATTCGAGGGCTCCGCTTTCGCCGATTGGACTAGATTTCGCGGGCCCAACGGCTCAGGGATCTCAGATGACAAAGAAGCTACACCAACCACATGGAGCGAAACCGAAAACCTCAAGTGGAAAGTGCCGTTGCCGGGGGCGGGTGTTTCTTGCCCGATTGTGGTAGGAAACAAAGTTTTTGTAACTTGTTATTCAGGTTATGGGCTAGATGCAGATAATCTGGGCGATATTGACAAATTGGTACGGCACCTAGTGTGCGTGGATCGGATGACTGGTAAAACACTTTGGCAAAAGAATTTGCCGTCGTCGGTTACTGAGGATCCGTTTAGCGGCGCTGGAGTTCCACAGCATGGATACGCTTCGCATACGCCGACGTCGGACGGAAAACACATCTACGTCTTCTTCGGCAAAAGTGGTGTGTTGGCTTTCGATTTGGAGGGAAAGCAGCTATGGGAGTCCAGCGTTGGCAAAGGTTCCGATCGCAATAGATGGGGATCTTCATCGAGTCCCATCGTGTACGAGGACGTGTTGATCGTTCCCGCTGGTCCAGAGGGCCGGGCGCTGATTGGGCTCGACAAGAATACAGGCAAAGAATTATGGCGTTTGGATTCCGAAAAATTAGGGAACGTTTGGGGAACGCCCGCGATTTCCAAAGTTGGTTCGTCCGCCGAGTTGGTGATCGGTGCTCCTGGTGAAATCTGGGGGTTAGACCCGAAGAGCGGTAAGTTTGGTTGGTTTTGCATGTACCTTGATGGTGGAGGCAATCAGATGATGCCTCAGTTTAGCTCAAGCGTGGTTGTGGACAAAGATGTCGTCTACGCCGTCGAGGGACGAGCATCCGTTGCAGTAAAAGTGGGTGGCAAAGATGACGTCACCGAATCGAAGACCGTTTGGAAAGGGAACGATAACACTCGTTTCGCTTCACCGATCATTTACGATGAACGACTCTATTACGTTTCAGCAAAGATACTTGTATGCCTTAATGCGAAGACCCACGACAAGATTTTTGAAGGCCGAATGAAGATGATCAACGGCGAATTAGCGCCAGAGCCAAGCGGATTTGGAGGCGGTGGCGGAGGTAGGGGACCTGGCGGCGGCGGATTTGGCGGTGGCGGAAGAGGTCCTGGTGCACCCGGCGGAGAAGTACCGGGCGGCAGAGGTCCCGGCGGACCAGGAGCCGGAGGTTCTGGAGGTCCCGGCGCTGGTGGACCTGGAGCTGGAGGACTTGGTGGCGGTGCAGGTGGTCGACAAGGCGGCGGTGGCCCTCCGGGTGGTGGCTTTGGCGGTGGTGGCGGACGGGGTGGTCGCGGCGGCGGAGGTGGATTTGGTGGCGGAACTGACTACGGTTCGCCGATTATTGCCGACGGCAAGTTGTATTTCACCGCTCGGAACGGCGACACATACGTTTTAAGCGCTGGAAAAGAGTTCAACCAACTTGCGGTTAATCGACTAACCTCCGATACGGAAGACTTCAGCGCGACACCGGCGGTCAGCACCGGCGAGATCTTCATTCGCTCCAACAAGCATTTGTATTGCGTGTCATCTAAGAAGTAGCGCGATCGATATGTAAAAGTTTACCCTACAAATAGGTTCTCACTTCCGAGGTGGACTTCACAGCGCGGGCCCCTTCAGGGCATCGTTTGGGCGTTTCGTAGTTCCCAGGGCGGCGCTACGCGACGTTCCGTCGCTGCGCTTTGCCCTGGGCTAATATGTTGCTGCCCCATTCGGGGCGAAAGCTGTACGACCTCCTTGTGCTGCGGTAGGTTTGGGCTTTTTTACTACGAAAGTGCTGGCTCGCTTGCCGCCGAAATCGGAGTTTGCTTGTTTTTCGAAGAAGGGTATTCTGCTGATTGCCTTCAGATGGTTCCGTGGCTTGGTTTTGTTTCAGCCCCAACTGAACTATACTCCTCTAATTGAGGAAAGCGTTTTCTGGGCGTCAGCACTCCGGAGTTTTGCACGGTCATGGTTAGAAATTTCTTACATAGATACTCGCTAGCACTTTTTTTGGTGTCTGGCCCTCTCAGCGGCATCAACACCGTAACTGCTCAGGAAAAGCCTGCGGACTCCCTGCGGTTTAATCAAGACATTCGCCCCATCCTTTCGAGCACATGTTATCGCTGCCATGGCTTTGACGCCAAGACGCGCGAGGCGGATTTGCGTTTGGATATTTCTGAAGGAGCCTTTGCGAAGCGGGATTCGGGGCAAGCTATTGTTCCAGGCAAACTCGACGAGAGTCTCATTTGGGCAAGAATCCAATCGACAGACCCTGATACCGTCATGCCTCCTCCATCGTCCAAGCGGCAACTTACGGACACAGAGAAGAAATCGATTTCAAAATGGATAGAGCAGGGAGCCAAGTACGAAAAGCATTGGTCCTTTGAACAAGTCGCTGCTCCGAAAGAAGAAACCTATTCGATAGATCGATTTCTGGAACGCGAACGTGAACGGATTGGACTCGTCGCTCTAGGACCAACGGACCCTATTACGCAAGTCCGACGGCTTGCCTATACGCTGACTGGTCTGCCACCTAGCTTGCCCGACGTTGAAAGTTTCGTTGCCAGTCCGACTGATGCTAACTACAGCAAACTGGTCGACCAATACCTCGAATCGCCACACTATGGCGAGGAAATGGCCAAGCATTGGCTCGATGTTGCTCGATATGGTGACACGCACGGCATGCACTTAGACAACGAACGGCAAGCTTGGGCGTATCGCGATTGGGTCGTTAATGCATTCAATGAGAACATGGCCTTCTCGCAATTCACTATCGAACAGTTAGCAGGGGATCAGTTGCCCAATCCATCGCTCTCGCAGCAGGTCGCAACAGGCTATAGCCGTTGCAATGTTACGACGGGCGAGGGGGGTGCCATCGACGATGAATTCTTGTTTCGTTATGCAGTTGACCGGACCAGCACCACGATTCAAACATGGCTCGGATTGACAGGAGGTTGTGCCGTTTGCCACGATCACAAATACGATCCGATAAGTTCCCGCGAGTTTTATTCCATGTATGCATTTTTTTACAACGCAGCGGACCCCGCCATGGATGGAAATGTTGAATCGACTCGGCCATTTTTGCCGTTACCTAGCGAAGAACAAAGGAAGCAACTTGAGCAGAGTAAAGATCGTGAAGCTAAAGCACTGGCCAGGCTCCAACAGGTCGCCTCCGACAAGGAACAGATCGCATTTGAAACTCAGTCGACCAGAGAGAGAATCGGACCTTTAACTTCAATCTGGATGGATGACGAGTTTCCAATTGGGGCTGGAGTCAGAAATACCTCTCGAAACGAAGCACGCTGGTCGAGTGACGTTGGTGCACCGATGGGGCGTCGAGCGTTGCGACAAGAGTTCGGACACAAGTTTGAACAAACCATTACGGGTGGCCTCAATCCAATGTGGATACTTGAGCAAGGCAGTCTGCGCGTTTGGGCTCTCACAGACCTTAATGAACCTCCCACGGCGATCTTCGTCGACATTAAAACTGATGGCGCAACCAAGCGATGGGCTTGGAGCAATGACCCAAAGGACGCAAAGCTCGTCAGTGTGGAGCCGGATCGTATTGCAGGTAGGCTTCCGCAACCGGGGCGATGGACAGAGTTGACAGTTTCGCTAACCGATTTAAAAGTCGGCTCCAGTGTTAAAGAAATCAAGCTTGGGCTATTCGGCGGTATCTGCCATTGGGATGGACTAGCATGCACTGGCATCCAACGTGCAGACGACCAACTTACATCGAACTTGAATGCTTGGTGGAGCTCGGTTAAAGGGACAAACGTTCCCTTGGCCGTCGATGCAGTAGCCAAGGCAATCAAGGACGGGCCGGACAGTGAGGCGGGCAAGGCACAAGCGGAACAGGTGGCAGGATTCTTTCGTATGCATGTCTCAGAGAATGCTTCGCCAGTAGTACTGGAAGCGCGACGAAGTTGGTTAGCGGCTAGAGTAGATCGAGCAATGATCGAAAGCCGTATCCCTAGTTCGATCATCTTCAATGATCGTCCGAAACCGCGAGAAGCCTTCGTCATGACCCGCGGTCAATACGATCAAAAGGGAGAAGCGGTTTCGCCAGGAACGCCCTCCATACTACCACCGCTAACGAAGCCAGAGTCGCAAGATCGACTTACTCGTCTTGATCTAGCCAGGTGGCTTGTTTCCGACGAGAACCCCTTAACAGCGAGAGTCACGGCCAACCGTTTTTGGCAACAGGTTTTTGGAGTGGGACTGGTCAAGACCAGCGACGACTTTGGCTCGCAAGGCGCGCCGCCGAGTCATCCAGACCTCTTGAACGCCATGGCGAACCGTTTTCGCAAGAGTGGATGGAACGTGAAGCAATTGATGCGAGAACTGGTTACGTCGGCTGCGTTTCGTCAGTCTGCCGTTGTTACCGCCAAGACTCAGAGCATGGATCCAGAAAACCGATACTTAGCTAGAGGCCCCCGTATCCGTTTGGATGCGGAACAGATACGAGACACTGTTCTGGCGGTCAGCGGGTTGCTTAACCGAAGGACAGGCGGCCCGGCATTCAAGGGCTATCAGCCAAAAAATATTTGGGAACCAGTTGGTTATGGCGATTCCAATACACGCTATTACATTCAGGACCATGGCGACTCGCTTTATCGACGCAGTCTCTACAGTTTCATTAAACGCACTGCACCGCCACCTTTCATGAGCAACTTCGATGCACCCAACCGCGAATTGTTTTGCACTCGCAGAGAACGCAGTAACACACCGTTACAAGCGCTGCAACTCATGAATGATGTGCAGTACGTCGAAGCGGCTCGAGTTCTCGCCGAAAGAACGCTTCGCGATAGCAATGTAAAACCGCAGGACCGAATCGAGTCCATCTTTCAGCAATGCCTCTCGCGCAAGCCGACGTCGATGGAGCTAAAAACGCTCGAGGGAGCAACCCAACAATTCCAATCGCGGTTCAGGGAGAATACAACCGACGCTAAGCGCCTCGTCGCCATCGGCGAGAAGCCATTTGATGCATCGTTACCGCCAGAGGAGCTTGCGATTTATACCTTGGTTGCAAACCTTGTTTTGAACTTAGACGAACTTGTAAATCGGAACTAGGCTCTGTTTATGAAGTCATCATCCCTCAACGTAGCTTAGGCTTCCAGCCTGAGTATTCAAGAGAAATCCCCACAGGCAAGATGCCTATGCTACGTTTAGAAACAGATACTTGTAGACGCATCCCAATAACGACTTCTATCCTAAGGAAAAACCAATGGAATCCAACCACAGCTCCATGCCCATTGTCCGTCGCGACGCACTGCGAGCTACGATTGCAGGCATCGGGCTTTCCGCTTTTGCATTCGAACCTGTTCATGCAGTCGAGCCTCAGACTTCGGATGCACGACGTGGGTCGCCAAAACGATACAACATGAAGAAGTCCATTAACCTTTGGGCCTTTCCGTATCCTCAGCGCATGAACCTGCGAGAGTGCCTGCAATTGGCAAAGGATGCTGGCTTTGATGGTATCGAATTAAACTACGACTTGGACAATGATCTATCGCCCAAGGCAAGCACTCAGGATTACGTTGCGATTCGAAAAATGGCGGACCAAATTGGAATCGAGATCAGCGGTCTTTGCTCCTTTCTTTTTTGGCCTTATCCTCTAACATCGAACGATCCAGCCAAACGTACACGAGGCTTGGAATTGGCGAGCAAATTTGGTCAAGCGGCGCATGATCTCGGGGTTGAGAACGTGTTGGTGGTACCGGGCGCAGTCCATATTCCGTGGCGAGATGACCATGAACCGGTACCGAACGATGTATGCGATCAGCGAGCCAAACAAGCGATCGGCCAATTGGTTCGCGAGGCAGAAAAACTGAAGATCTGTTTGAATATCGAGAACATCTTTTTCAATGGCTATCTGATGACTCCGATGGAGCTAAACAGCTTCGTCGACAGCTTCGGAAGCAGCGCCGTTCGAGTCCATTTCGATACCGGCAACATCTCGATGTTTCAACACGCTGAGCATTGGGCTCAAATACTCGGCAAAAGAACGAAAAACGTGCACCTCAAAGAATTTACAAAAAAAGGGACCGATTACTCGCTAGAAACTTTTCGCCCTCTGCTCGATGGAACGACCAATTGGCCAGCGGTTACAGAGGAACTCAGTAAAATCGGCTACGATGGCTTCTTGACTTTTGAGTATTTTCATCCTTACACGCATTATCCAGAAGCCTTGATCTGGCAGACATCGGACTCCATGGACCGTATTCTCGGGCGAAAGTCTTGATATTTAGGCGAGCGGCAATTTGAAATCTACCTGTAAATTGGGTGGCACGCCCTGAGGTACGAAGGGCGTGGGAAGTGTCAATTGCGTTGGACCTCAAATCACGCCCATGAGCGACTTGCCAACTATCCACGTTTAAGATTAGGGTGTTGCCCGACGAATCCCCAACGATGAGACTGTTTCCGTCGGGAGTAAACCCCACAGCTTCCGCTGCACGGCCCGGAAGGAGTTCTTGGATTCGCTCGCCTGTGTTAGGGTTCCAAATCATTAGCCCAAATTTACTTGGCCATGATAAGATCGATGTCGCCACAAGGTCTCGATTGGGATTCCAAGTGACATTACTAAAATGAGCGTCACCATACTCATAGTTCAAAACGAAATCGCATTTCCTTTTGTCGACGTCCCAAATGCGACAGGTTCCGTCAAATGATGAAGACGCAAGCCGAGTACCATCTGGACTCCAGCACGTTGAAGAAAGCGAAAATGTATGTCCATTTAGTCTGATTACTTCGTGACTAATGGAATCCCAAATTCTAATCGCGTTTTCTTCAGCCACACTTCCCCAAGCGAAACGACTACTGTCTGGGTTCCACGCGCTAGCTCTTTTTAGCATGGCGCCGTCTTCGTTCCTATACAATTCCCGCCCAGTGGCAGCGCCCCAAATTAGAACTTCATCGTATCCTACGGATGCAATTCGCTTTCCGTCAGGGCTCCAAGCAACGTCTTCCACTTGACTTCGGTGTCCAAAAAAAGTCTTATGCTCCTGCCGACTGGTTGCTAGTAGATAGTGCCATTCCCAACTACGGTTATCGGACGCTCCATTTTCGGGTATATGGTCTTGGAGTTTTTTATGCAATCGCGAAATGTTGGCATTTTTAAGGTCTACCGCCGCCATCCGCATATCGGCCCTATAGAGATGAGTTCTTATCGTTTCGCGTTGTCCGACGGCCTCAGCTTCCAATTGTTCGGCTTTTTGACGCCATTCCTCGGCTAGCTGCCTTTGTTGTTCTGCCTCAGCCAGAGCATTTTTAGCGAGATCTTTTTCGTGGTTCGTTTTGATTCGCTCTTGATCCGATTCTTGCCTCGCAGCGTTGGCGTCGTACGCGAATCGGACACTGAAGCCAGTGGCTGCGAACATGGTCAGCAATAATACGGCGGCGGTGGCGAGCGGGGTTCGATAGCGGCGAGCAAACTTTTTCATTCGATAGGCGATCGAGGGTGGGCAAGCGTGCACCTGTTCATCGTTCAGGTACCTCTGAACGTCCGCAGCCAACGCACTAGCTGACTCGTAACGCCGGGCCCGATCCTTTTCGAGGGTTTTCATTACGATCCAGTCCAGTTCACGTTTCATCGCGAGCGTCAGATGACTTAAGGTCGAAGCGTTCTTGGATTATCAACGTCGCAAGGGAACGCATACCGACCGCGTGAAGCATTACGAAACGAAGCTTTACGAAACCGCCGACGCTTGCAAGTTTCGGACGCTTTGTGATTTGTCAGTGGATCGGCTCGAACGGTGGTTATCGGATCAACGTAGCGGCGACCGTGAGATAGGGGCTGCGTCGTCGCCCGCTGGAACACGCAATGACTGTTTACCGTGGAGCTTACAAGAGCAAGTTACGTGCTAAGGTTTCTGAGGATCGACGGCTAGAACTCGAACGCTAGGAACGGAACGCGCACTGATTTACAAGACGGCTGTACTGACTGGCCAACGGCTCAACGAGCTGCGGACGCTGACCTGTCGCGATTTATAGTTCGGTGATGTTCCGTTCATCAAGCTGGATCACTGCAACGAAAAGAATCGGCAAGGATCGACGCTAGCTATTCGGTCGGACTTGGCCGCCGAACTACGGGAATGGACTGCTCGATACATCCGAAGCAATTGAAACGCTATCGATATTTCGTAATTTAGCCACCCCGCGAAAGCTTGCACCAACGCTTGCACCAACCCAAGGCCAAACGTGTCAAAATGAGTCCATTTCGGTCAATTCCGCGATGGATGACATGGCTAATGGAACTCTGCAATCAAGCGGTAGTGACTCTGATCGACGTGACGCCGAGAGAGGACGTTTGCTCCCTGGAGACGCTTGGGCCGATCCAGAGCGATCTAAGAACAGCACGATCAGCCATTGCGAGATTGCAAGGCGAGAAATGAGCGAATTTAGCAATGGCCCCCGGTTCCCCCGTTCGTAGTGGTGTTTCTTTGGCCTGTCCCGATCTCTAAAATGCTCCGGGGTGAACCATTCGCACAGAAATAGTGTATTGTTTGTGGACTTAAAATTGTCAAAAGTCAAAAACGGAATTGAGGAGTTGTGGGACCACCAATAGTTGAGCTAGTCATAGGAATTCAGTTTGCTCCTTTGGTCAACGTCACATCGGGCCACTTTGGTTGTTTTTGGCGTGAGCACCTGCAAGATTGGAGAATGTTTGCCGATGCTGAACCAATTCCCGATCAATTTGAGTCTTTCGATTCGCCTGCGATTCCATCAGGAAACGAATTGATGATTGTCCAGGCTCCGTATCCCGGGCGATTACAGATCGTGAGTGAAGACGAAGCAAAAATGATACAGATTCAGCAGTCAAGGTTCCTGCTGAATTGGAGAAGTCGAGGATCAGCATACCCAACCTTTTCCCGCGTCTTTGATGACTTTCAAATGAATTTGAATAAATTTCGATCGTATATCAGTGAAGCTGGTTTCGGTGACCTAATTCCAAACCAATGGGAATTGACATACGTGGATGCATTCCGCAAAGGAGAATACTGGGAAACGTTAGACGATTGGCCCAATGTCCTACCTGGACTGCTTAGTAAGATAAAAATTGGGGTTGAGTCAGCAATGACCAATCGCAATGCTGCCTGGAAGTTTGATTTGCCAGACAAATTTGGGCGTTTACACTTCAACATGAATCACGCCCGACTCAAAAACAACATCGATAACAACGCAGCAAAGTTTACTGATGCGATCATACTGAATTCGACGATTCGAGGGCCGTTCCACCAACTCGAAGACCTTGAAACCGCCATCCGATCGGCAAAAAAGACATTAAAAGAGGTTTTCAAAAACATCGTTTCGAAAGAAGTAATCGAATCATGCAAGTAGACTATGCTAACCAAGACATTCAGTTTCCCGACCGAGAAGTCTATTCCATTGAGAACGTAGACGTATCGTCCGTGATGAATTACTCTCACCAACTTGATCTGTCGAGCTGGAACACGATCGTAGGCGAGGTGAAAGGGCTGTACGGTCTGTCGCACAATTGGGACGGAGATGATTCTTACAAGCCCGCTCAGCATGCAATCTCGTTTTTGTTGAGGCTGCTACATGAATTACAAAAGACAGGATGTTTTGCACCTAGCTACATTGATGTTTCTGGCAATGGAGAAGTAAGTATCTGTTGGGAAACAAACCAAATCGTAGTTGAGTTCACTGTCGGATACACTGACGCGAGGTTGACGTACATTCAAAAGCAATTGGGGCGATCTTGGACCAGATCGCTTGATAGTCGAAACCTACATGAATTGAGAACAATGTCTTCAGTCGTCCAAAAGATCACTGGACTGCTTGATGAAGCATGAAGATTCGGAGGTCACTGACGACGAGTTTTTGGTTCGTCTTGTTATTGATCATAAGTTTAGGCAAATAGGTACTGAGTACCGTCTCAAGGAAGGTGTTTTCAATCCGACTAATAACGACACAGACGGTCTAAGCTTCTATCGTTTGTCCTGCTTGAACAGCCCGTTTCAATCGCTAGATTCCAAAAAGCCGGAAAGTCATGACCTGTTTGGATTGGTCAAAGTCACGGTCGAGACGATTCGTAGTCTTGGCTGGGACGTTGTTAAGTCGAAAGAAGCACGCTGTCCAGGTCACGTTGTCGTTCCGCAGATTAATTCAGAAGACTACGGAAAGAATGACAATAGCGACTTCCGAGCAAAGCTGGCGAAGCTTAAGAACGAAGCTGAATCGTACCTCATTAGAATTCCACCCAAACTTTTGAAAAAGTAGCCAGCCTATGGACAAACGAGATCGCCGAATCATACAAGAACGCCGCCGTTATCGAACTAGTTGGCAGAGGCAATTTGAAAATCAAATCGATTCACGATCCTTTGTTCGGGCTTTAAAGCACCGACCTCTGCTTTAACGTCCGAAATAAGTGGTATAGCCATTTTCCGAACCGTGGCCAGCGTTTTGATCGCTATCAAATGACGTTTGTGCGCACGGTCGATTCGCTCTTGGCTGAACTTAGCCTGAGCGATAGAACACTTCGCCGCTTGTGAATTGGATATCTCCGCGATGTTTACACTTAGCCACATTTGGACAATTCGCTCGATAAGCACGCGATCGAGTTTTGGTGCCCCATCCCAACCGAGTTCCGCACACATACGAGTAAGTTTTTCTTGCATTATTATCCGGTTTCCTTTTTGCTCGCCGAGGTAAACATTGATGATACTTTCCTCGGCTTGGAACGCCAGATCACCGCAAATGCTTAATAGGGCATCAGCGTTTTTCCCTTGCACTTTGTGCGGCGACAACTAGCTTTCTGCATCGTGTTGCCTCAACGCCCGATGTTACCGAAATCACGAATGTAGAAAGAATGCAGCCATTGGGCTGCATCGTCGATCCCGAGTCGATTTCCCTGCCTTTGCCGGTGCCAAATGTCATTCATCTGCTCGCCAATTAAATAGAAATTTGCATTTCTTTCGGATTCCGTGAAGCGCGCAGAAGCACTTTGACGCATTGAACTACAGTTGCCAATGGCGCGAGCTTTTGAAACTAGCAACTTGCGACTCCATTCCCGGGCATTTTTCCAGTGGAAACGTCTCGAAAATCGGGGCCGGCTCTTTAATTCAAAACGGGCCCGGTACGACCGTATTCAACGGATTGCCACATTTAGTTGATCTGCATACGAAATAGAGTCTCACCCTTTCTCGTCCGCACTGCGGCGGTTTAATCGAATTTGGAGCAGTCATATGAAAAATCTTAGCAAATTGTGGTCAAGGTCGAGGAGTTGTTCAACCAATAGGCTTCGTGCTCGTAGTTTCGTATTGGAACAACTTGAAAACAGGCGACTATTCGCGATTGCTGACCTTCCCAACATGACTCCCGGAATCTTAGCGGCTATCGCCAATCATGGTAGCGAGTTTGGCTCGAACCAATCTGCCAAGCTTCGCGGAAATTCAGCTCCAGCCAGCGGAGTGGTGACTGAGCTTGAGTCGCCAAACGATACACACCGCAACAACACGCCTGCAACCGCGCAATTTTTGCCGAAATTGGGCACTGGAAAGAATGACCTTGCGTCCATCGATGTGACAGGTTCCGGCGGCAACGCTCCAGCAGATCATGTGGTAACGCCTCATGAGGACGATGGATCGATCCCACTGGCAAACTCGGTGGGGTTAGTGGCTGGAGGAACTGGCCGTATTACTGCAAGCGGCACCATCGGCAATGGGCCGAACGGCAGTCGCGGGACCCGCTCGGGAGATTACGACTTCTACAAGGTCCCAGCTCATGCTAACCAACTGCTAACCATCGACGTGGACATTGCAGGCAGCACTCTCGATTCCGTCGTTGCCATCTACGATAGTCACGGGACCATGATCGCGTCTAACGACAACGAGTTCAACAACATTTATTATGGAGTTTCATTAGGTAGTCATCTGCGATTCCTGACACCAAAGGCAGATATTTATTCCGTGGTCGTCTACGGCTCAGGATTGGGGCCTCAAGCCAATGCCTTTGTCTCAACCTCTGGTCCTGGCGTAGCAAGCGAGGGATCCTATCGATTGACGATACTCAAGGAGAGTCCGCACGTGATCAGTTCGCTCGAGGATGATGGCTCGATTCCACTAGCAAATGAAACTGGCTTATCGCATGCAGCATCAGGCAAAGTGTTTGCAACAGGAGTCATTGGCGATGGTTTGCATGGCAGCGCAGGAGCCCGTACCGGCGATTTTGATTTTTATCGAGTGCAGGCCAATGCTGGAGATAGGATCGTACTGGACGTCGACACACCCGTAGAGTTGCAGGGGCTCGATTCAACCATTGAAGTATTTGACAGCACTGGCATCTACCGCTATGGCAACGACGATGATTCAAAAACTTTTGACAGTGCATTATCATTCATAGCCAGTCAAAGCGACACCTTTTACATCGCCATAGGCCTCTTTCCCTTGGATCCCTTCGACTCCTCGTCCGGTATTGGCGTCTTTTCGGAGGGGCCATACAATTTAAGCATCGAGTTGAACCCTCCCACCGATGTTGACTACTACAGTTTCGATTTGGCGGCGGGCGATATATTCGGAGCAAGCATATCGGGAAGTGGACATCGGTTGGAACTATACAGACCGGATGGAACTTTGGCAATTGGCTCGTCGCAAGACAGAGGAAGCATAGTCTATCCAGCCAATTCGCCATTGCCGGTTGGTGGAACTGCCGTGTTGTCCTACGTCATCGACACACCGGGAAGATATTTCCTCGCCGCAGCGAGTAGTTTTGGGAGCTACTCATTGCAATTAAGAGATTTTCGGCCCGTGTTAGAAAGCCAACCGGTATACAGTCATCAAATTCTCTTCCTCGATTTCGATGGAGCTAGTGTCAATGTCCCTTTAGCGATACCATATTTTCCGAATACCAATCCAGATGCACACCTAGCTCCGATGTCATCATATCTACTACTTTGGGGACTAAAACAGGCGGATGAAAGTGCGGTCATTGATGCGATCGTTTCCGACGTTGTCTATCAACTCGCAGCAAATGTTAGTGGAGTAGTCGGCCGAGGGCGAAATGGTGATTTCACCATTTCGGGTCGGGCTGGCGATTTTCAGATAGAGGTTTTGAACAGTCGTGACAACGCTGATCCATTCGGTTTGTATCCAAATGTTAGTAGGGTCATTATTGGTGGAGATCTTGCCGAACTTCAAGCGCCGATCTTTTTTGGGGGGGTTTCATCGTCCATTGATGTTGGGAATTTCGATACAGCCGAAACGGCCATTTCGTTGATGGATATAATCAGCAACGACTTTCATTCCTTCCCCATCCCCATCGCTCCGGGAAAAACCGTGGTCGACTTAATGGGTTTGGCCATTGGAAACCTAGTGGCCCACGAGGCTGGACACTTCTTCGGAAACTGGCATACGAAACACGCGTTACCTTCGACGAATATTATGAACCCCTACTTTCTCTTTGATATTGGCAAGGACGGGATTTTTGGAAATGAGGACGACGCAGAGTTCGAGTTTAAGTTTGGACGCGATATCTATGAACCGTTAGAAGGGTTTGCAGGCACCGAGGACACGCTCAACACGATCGCCTTTGGCTTGTCTACAGGCACGAAATCCGGTACCTACTTCGACTTTGTAACCGGCACGCTCTACGTTACAGGGAACATTGATGATGGACACAAAGACGAACTTGAGGTCAAGACCGTCGGCAGCGACCTCAAGGTTTTCATCAACGACAAACTCGTGTTGACTCGCCCTTCAGCGGGTGTCAATCGCGTCTTTCTGAACGGCTCCTCAGACAAAGATAAACTCGACGCGTCAAACTACCATGGACCTGTGACTTTGAATGGCCGTGGTAGCAATGATGAACTCGAGGGAGGTAGTGGTAATGACCTTCTGTTTGGCGGTGATGGAAACGATGAACTCGACGGGGGTACCGGAGATGACTTGCTCTTCGGTGACGAGGGCAACGATGAACTCTATGGCAGGGCTGGCAATGACTTGTTAATTGGTGGCAATGGCGATGATTATCTCGACGGCGGTTCTGAAAATGACGTTTTGATCGGTGGTCTCGGCCAGGATCAATTGTTTGGCGGGAGTGGTAACGATTTGTTGATTGGTAGTAGCACCCGTTTCGACACAAATGCCACCGCTCTGCGTGCGATTCTTGCCGAATGGACATCAAGTCGCAACTACGTTGAACGAATCGCAAACCTGCGAGGAACAAGCAGCGGACCTCGCGACAATCAAGACTATTTCCTTAAAGTCACTGGCCCTCAAGCGACCGTCTTCGATGACTCAGTTGAGGACAACTTCACGGGCGGCTCGGGACGCGATTGGTACTTCGCTCGACTTACAGGCTCCAAAAAAGATAAACTCAACGATCTCGACAACAATGAGGTTGTTGATCTTCTTTAGTGGGCGTCAGATCCGAGAATAGGTTCGATTGAAAACAAATTATCCTCGCCTTACGATTCAACAGGAGTTGTTCGTCCGAATTTCGTTTGAGACGGGAAACCCCACGGCTATTTCCAAGAGCTATCGGTAAATCGAAACTCGAAGCCTGCTTGGGAAGCTCAGCAGGTGCAAGGTTGATCACGACTCGATCGTGAAGGGATTGGAGTCGTGAGGGAAACCAAAGGTGGAAACCAAAGGTGTCAGGTGGAAACCAAAGGTGTCAGGAACCGTTTATTGACATTTGGTGATAAATTCGGTATCCTTCATGAAACGCCAACAAAGGTGTCAAACGCCAACAAAGGTGTCAGGAGTCTTTGTTTGAAAGGTTGCGTATTTGTGGGCGTCCACGTGGACGTAATGTCGATTCCAGGTCAAGTCGACGGGCGGTTGATTCAATCCAGGTTTCGTTGCCAAAAGGGCTTCCACGCTTCAGACTCCAACGGACAGCAGCAATCTCTTTATCGGTCAGCGGTTCATTTACGCGTCTAACCCAGTTCGGAATCCTGGGAAGCGGCCACGCCGAAAGCAATTTTGGGTCGGGTTCCGGTTGCGACACCCAACGATACAACGAACCCCAGCGCCAATCTTCCGCCCGATCCACTAAGTTAGCACGCATGTCATTGCGTTCAACATACCGCGCAACGACGAAAAAATGCTCATCGTCTTGGATGGGAAAACTCTTGAATCGCCCTTGGTAAACATGCCCTTCCCCAGAAGTTCCGTAGTGCGCGTGGTAACGCTGCGTATGCGTCAATGTCACCCATCGCAAAAAGTTGCTCATGGCGCCATTCTCAGCGGGCCTTAGCACAAAATGCCAGTGACTCCTCATCAACTGGTATGCCAGTATCTGGCAAGGGTAACGTTCCAATCCTTCCGCAAGGATTCGCTCGAAAGCATTGAAATCCGCGTCTTTTTTAAAGATCGGACTTTTCGCATTGCCACGGTTCAGTGCGTGGTAAATGCAATTTGCTTCATCGGCGCGTTTAGGTCTGGGCATCAAAATTGTGTAACATTAGTCGATTTCCGAATCAATGACTCCTGACACCTTTGTTCTGACGAGTCGATAATAGCGATCGCATCCAAATCGAAAACCTGCATGAAAAACTGCCCGTTTCCATTAGCAATCAAGCACCGGTCGCAAGTAAACGGACGAGACAGTTTGCGAAAGAGCTATTGATCGAACTTGGCAGCAGCTTGGCGATTCGTGTCACTACATCAAGCCAAGATGATGCGTCCAACGATGAGTTTCGTTCACTTGCGACGTTGCCGTTCGCTCCCAACGAAGCGCCCCCTGTTGAGGAAATTGCAACGATCCGTCAATTCTCTGCGCCTGAGGCGAAAGACATTGCCAATATGCTTCGGCTTGCTTTGCAAGTTGTACAAAAGGCGACTGGAAGCAATGCGTTCTTTCAGGCTGCTGCAGTAGCGGCGGCTCAGATCGTCGAACTTGACCGTGTGGTGGTGTTGCTTCGACGGGACATGCAAATGCCTTCAAGCGATACCAAGGTTCGTAGCACAGTCATCGATGGCTGGAGTATTGCAGCCGAGCACCTGCGATCGGGGATTCGAGTGGATTCGCTGGGAGCAATTAGTCGCACCATCTTGCAACGTGTCATCAGCACTGGGATCACGGCAATCCATGACCCAGGAAATTCAAATAGTTCGATGAATCCCACGGAAATGGATCAAGCTCAATCGCTGATGCGAGTCTGCTGTGCTACCGCTTCTCCCATTCTTGATCGTGATCGCCAAGTGATCGGCGTCTTGTATGGAGATCGCTACACCGATGGAATCGCACTACCGAAAAACCGAATTAGCGATATCGAAGCGACACTGGTCGAAGTGCTCGCGAGTTCTGTCGCAGCAGGGATCGCTCGCCAAGCTGAGGAGAGTTTGCGAAACACCTTGGCAGAGTTTTTTTCCCCTAAGGTCGTAAAATTGCTTGCCGACAACCCCGAGTTGATGGACGGACAGGATGCCGAAGTCAGCGTTTTGTTTTGCGATATTCGCGGCTTTAGTTCCGTAACCGAAAAGCTTGGACCGCGAAAGGCAATCGAATGGATCAATGACGTTATGAGTGAGTTGAGTCAGTGCGTCATAGATCGAGATGGCGTATTGGTCGACTATGTTGGCGACGAGCTTCTTGCCATGTGGGGTGCTCCCGGAGCGCAACCCGATCACGCAATTCGTGCGATCGAATCGGCACGGTCGATGATGGCCGCAATCGATGCTCTTCGATCGCGTTGGGGAGATGTTTTACCACAAAGATTTGGAGCGGGAATTGGAGTGAACACGGGACCCGCGCGAGTAGGAAACGTAGGATCGAGACAGAAATTCAAATACGGTGCGTTGGGGAATACCGTCAATGTCGGGTCAAGACTTCAATCGGCAACGAAGCAGTTTGGCGTTGATTGCATCGTGAGCGGTAAGTCATTTCAGGGAGCGGGACCAGTATCGAATGGTCGTCGACTTGCGAGACTTTCCGT
>JAYTVL010000149.1:0-26663 GCA_043744075.1 Pirellula sp.
GACAAGCCCCCGACCAACCTGAAAGGCCAGATCGCAGAACGGAACAAAACTCACATCAACGCATTTTTCTAAAACTGCTATTTGTCGCACAGCCCAGGCCCTGCCTGTTGAGCCCACGAGTATTCGCTCTCGGGCCTCATTGCGATGCGACTGGTTGGCTAGACACGAACATTGCAACACAATGACCTTTCCCCCACCCTGCTTTCGTTCTCTCAAGGCGAACGAAAGCAGGGTGGGGGACGATCACTTCGTGGGCGTCGACGGCTAGCCAATCAGTCTTGCTTCCATCGAGACAAGGGGCTTGTTGATTTAATTAGCCGTACCGCGTTTGCGGCGGTTGCCTGTCCGAAACCGGGGCTAACGCCCATCGGCTAATTGTTGCGATTGCGTCTTCGACTAATCAACAAGCCCCAAGCTCGAATGGAGAGCTTAAGTCCACGCCATTCGGCCAAAGGCGATGGGGGTAGAATTTAGTTTAGTACAGATGAACTAGGAACTAAACAAGACTGTCGTAACCTCGCCGGCTATCAACCCAAGCATAAGTCGGGGGCATTTCGAGCTTGGCTTTGGACGATTGCTCGGAACAAGATCATTGATGCGATGCGATCACGAAATAGTCAGTAACAAGTCGTTGTCGCACAGCTGAAGTTGTTGCCCCACGAATTTAACAGGCAGGCAGCCAGTTCTGCGAATTGCGAAATGCGCGCTCCTATAGCAATCCTGCGATGAACGGACTAGATTGATCTAACTTCCTGCCTCAATTCCACACGAAAGCTTTCTATGCCATCCGCTGCACCCTCTCGCACGCGTAACGTAGTTCTTTGGTTCGCAGTGACACTGGCAATCATTACCTATGTAGATCGTATTTGCATTTCGCAAGCCGCCCCTACGATGCAGGCAGAGCTAAATCTTTCGAAAACGGATATGGGGTGGGTTTTCACCGCATTTGGATTGTCATACGCAATTTTCGAGATGCCGGGTGGCTGGCTCGGTGACCGATTCGGACCACGCAAAGTGTTGATGCGAGTCGTGTGCATGTGGTCCATTTTTACGGTGGCCACAGGATGGGCAAAGAATTTTTGGACGCTCATCATATGCCGCTTCTTTTTCGGCATGGGGGAAGCAGGATGCTTTCCTAATATCACGATAGCCTTCACAAACTGGTTCCCGATGTCCGAACGAGTCAGGGCGCAAGGTGTGTTGTGGCTCAGCGCACGTTGGGGCGGTGCGTTTACGCCGTTGCTTGTCGGCTGGATGCTCGCAAGCGGTGGCAACGGCGGCTTTGGATTGGGGTGGCATTACAAATGGGTGTTTCTGCTCTTTGGAACGTTGGGGATTGTATGGGCATTCCTTTTCTATCGCTGGTTTCGCGACAATCCTAAGGATCATCCCTCGGTGAATGCGGAAGAACTGGCGCACATTGGCGATAACTCTCAACAGGGCGAACACTCTATTCCATGGGGCAAACTCTTTGCCTCGCGAACTGTTTGGATGCTTTGGGCTCAATACTGCTTCATGTCATTTGGGTGGTATTTCTATATAACTTGGTTCCCAACTTATTTAAAGGAACAGTTTGTCGATCTTAGTGACATGCAGCGCGCTTTGCTTGCCACAGTTCCGCTTTTTTTCGCAGGAACAGGTTCGATCATTAGTGGACTATGTTCCGCGGCACTGGATCGTCAATTTAAGAGTATTGCTAGGACGAGGAGAATGCTTGGAGTTGGGGGAATGGGGCTTGCTGGCGTGATGTTGCTCCTCTCCACTCAGTTTAGCTCGCCGGTTGCAACCGTATTGGCGATTGGACTGGGGGCGCTCTGTAATGATCTCGCAATGCCAGGCGCGTGGGGGGCATGTATGGATGTGGGGGGACGCCACACCGGTGCCCTCTCCGGAAGCATGAACATGATGGGCCAAATTGGAGGAATCATCGGGCCAATTGCTGTTGCCGAAGTGCTCAAAGTCACTAACAACAATTGGACATTATGCATTGCCCTTTTTTCACTTAGTTACTTCCTTGGAGCGATCTGCTGGGCTTTTGTCAATTCCGACGATCGATTGCATGATTGAAACTCGCGAGGCCCTCGTTCCTTTCTTGCGAGGCTCACGAACCCTATTGGGCGAGGGGCGAGGTTCGATGGTAGGCAAACGGGACTCTTCGCTCATCCGATCCTGATGTTGACGCAGTCGCTCGCGCAGCGCTGCGGCAGATCGCTGTGTCATCTGTTTCAGTTGCAGGCGTGGGCGTACTGAATGGCGAGTGCGGTTTTGCCCTGGCCTCCCAATCCGTAGAAGGCCGTGATAATCCCCATCTGGTCGGTGATCAGCGATTAATGCAGTTCGCGCAGCTCTCGACGAGACAAATGGTCCCATCCTACGGTCCGTTTCGCCCGGTATCTTTCGCCCGGTATCTTTCGCCCTGCCGCTCGCCTAATAAACGCCAACTGTCGTTGAGGAAGCGAAGGCACGGAATGGCCTAACTCCGCTGACTCCATCCCACGGATATTTCTTGAAAGGCATTTCTCGCTCACCTTCATCCCGCTCCAGGAATCCCGGTACAAAGAACTCTTTCGTCATCGTGTAAAGCTTGACCCGGCCGGTTTCGCCGTAACCAACAACTTTGGTGTGGTCATCGAAGTCCACTACCTCCACTACGGCACGAGGCTGTGGAGCGTAATAAGCAATGGTGTAGCCATCGTCAATCGTTACAGGCCTGGAGCAAGCTAAACCCATGAGCGTGTTGCCATAAGTAGGTGTCATGTAAACGCCACTTACTTCAGTTGGGCCACCCAGCAATTCCTCAACACAAAAGCGAGTCCATTGCGGTGTGAATTCCGTTCCACCTGAAAAGATCCCGGTAATTCCAATCTCCTGAATACTTGAATCCATCTCGGCGAGACCCGCTGCCAGCGACTCAAGCAATTTCGGCGTCGTGAACATGCACTTGATGTTATGGTTTGCTGTCAACACCGTAATTGCTTGGTCAATACAGTGACGTTTGTACTCTTCAAGATGTTCCATCCAGCCCTTCTTAATCAGTTTGACCACCCATCGCGGATCCAAATCGATGCAAAAACAAATCCCACCACGATACTGACATAAGTGCTCGATCGCCAATCGAAGTCGCCTCGGACCGGACGGGCCAAGCATTAACCAGTTCGAACCCTTCGGAAAATACTCATCGGGAAGTGTGTGGCTAAAATTCTCGTAATCGATCCTGAAGTCATCGATCACCATTCGACTCTTAGGAATCCCGGTCGTACCGCCGGTTTCAAATACGTAAGTTGGTTTTCCGAGCAAGCCTTTTGGTATCCACCGATTAATCGGACCGCCACGTAGCCATTCGTCTTCGAACTCGGGAAATTTTTTCAAGTCATCGAAAACTTTGACCTCTTTGAGTGGGTCGAACTTGAACTCAGCCTTTTTCCCGAGCCAAAACGGGGACCCAGTCGAATCGTGAAAGTGCCACTGAACTGATTCATATGTATGTTGGTCCAAAGCTTGTTTGGCACTTGCGATTTGCTCGTTGGTAGCCAACCAAGCGGGTGTTGATACGGTCATGGAATGTTTGCAAGTAAGGTAAACGCGATTCCGAAGAGCACCAAATGCTCTATGACGGAGAACTGGGCGTCGATCATAAGTCGTGCTGAACCGGACGCTAGCGCGTTGCGGCTGATTAGCCGAAGGGCGCTAGCTCACGGTTTGCGGCCCATGTTGTGATCGATGCCGAGAACTGTAATTAGGGAATTATTGTAACCGAATTCCAAGTCCTACAAAACGCACAAACGAATGGCTTGCTACAGATTTTCTAAAGGCTGCTTTGCATTGGGCGTTTACAACAAACTGCTCGACCATTTAAGAATACTGTCGGCGAGTTGTGTAACCGCGTCCCGGTAGTTGTGATCGGCATTAGAAATAACGCAAACCGTATGCTTTTCAACGCCATGGCTTTGAACGGCAAGTCGCTTCTTCAGTTCGACGTCCGCATCTTTGAAATTCGCCGATCCGCTTTCGACTTCATATTCACCAAAGGTCCAAAGAGTCGGAACAGCGAGCTCATTAGCCATCGCCAAATAGTCGTATTTGTCGCCACTTCCGTATTTATCCTTATATGCTGCTGCGCAAATCCACATTGGTATTGGAAACCGAACTTTCATCACAAAATCTGGATGGCCTCCCTCGCAATTCTCGTTTGCTTCGCTCAAATGTTCAAGAAATATTGATCCTCGAAGCGGATCGCTAAGCAGCAGATTTGTGTTCAATCTTGGTGGAGATACTGCAACTAAAGCCTTCAAATGCATGTTGTTCTTGCTCCACAATATGCACTTGATCGCACCGAGACTGTGGCCCAATAGCGAAACGCTTTCAATTCCCCTTTGAGATAAGAAATGGATCCATGCATCCAAATCTAGCTGGCAGTTAGAGATACTTTCTATCTGCGACCCGAGTCGCATCGGCTTTGGGCCGGAATTGAAGCTCAAAATGTCATGCCCTCGCGAATTTGCGAGAAGCACCGCAGTATCATCATCAGTCAACAGCCTTCCAAGCTCCAGAAGCAGGCTCGAGCTGTAGAAATTGCTGTTTACACCATGCACCAAAATCCATGCGTGTCGAAACATCGCCGACTCGGACAAGAAGCCATGCAACCTGACGCCGTCACTGGTTAGGGTTTGAACTAGCGTCCCGAGCATAACTATCCGAGCTCATTCAAAAAAAAAAGGCCATCGAACTAAGCGATGGCCCATGACTCAGGAACTGATTTACCGTATTGGGCTTACAATTGCTGCATTTCTGTTTCTATCGTTTGAAGCGAGGATACCAGCAACCGTCGCAAGACCAGCGATACCGGCGATTCCAGCCAAACCGCGACCGCCACCAAATCCGCCACCACCACCACCGCCAAACCCTCCGCCATACCCGCCACCGAATCCACCGCCGCATCCGCACGACGGAGCAACACCGCACTCATCGACAGGAACAGCACACGAGTCTACTATTGGAGCTTGAACGACGGATTCAACAACCGTCTGTACTGGCTGCTCGCAGACAACAACTTCGCAGCACGGAACAACCTCGACATTCATTTGACCACATGCGTCAAGCATTGAAACCAATCGACTTCCATCTGCTCCAACCAAATTTCCTATCAACTGGAACGACGTCGCGGCGAAACCGGAGCTACCAGCAGCAACGAATCCGTAAACACCTGGCTGAAGTCCGTCAAAGCTGAATTTACCTTCCGAATCCACATTTGCTCTCGCCTTTTCCTCACCATTCTTGAGGACATATACAACCATTTCGCTCAAATCTGTTGTGGAAAGAACCGACCCAAGCTGACCGGACAATTTCCCGTCTGAGTCCAACTTGATGAATTGCGATTTGCTAAATGTACGGGATCCTCCCAATGGATCCTTGGATACTTCTTGCTTGTCGACTCGAACCGCGTAAGTTGGAAGCGTCTGCGATCGCAAGATTTCCTTCACTTTGCCCCCAGCAGGCCGAACTACTCGTACTTCGACTGAGCTGCTCAAATGGGTATTTTTCGCCTCCAATACATGTAGCGAAAAAGCGGCAATGGATTCATTCGTTCGCGTGACTAAAGAATATGAACCGGTCGCGACGTTCTCAAACCTGAACGAACCTGTCTGGTCGGCGATCGCAGAATGTGCAATTTCACCGTCTCGAACCAAAGCTACCGGAAGGCCAGCTAAAGGGGCTTTGTCGTTGTCTGCTAGATGTACCAAGCTACCACTGATCGAATTATCCTTGTCCAAACAAACCCACTGCTTGTTGAACAATTGGTTCAAAACAGAACCAGCGGTTGATTTGACCGATGGTTGCCCCTCATCTGCCGACAGGCTAGGCGCAATTCCGAACGACAAACCTGTTGACATTATTAAGGCAAAGGCCTTTACGAAGCCTTTTGAACGCGATCCAAATCTCATGTTGTGTATTCCTGTCATAAAAGAAACAACTCCCAAAAAAGAGCTCTTGTAATGTGATATCCTGGAATCGATGCTAGCACAAGCTTTCTAAATGAAAAAGTCGGGAAAAACCTCAAAATTTACAAAAAACAAACCGCATTATTTAGGGATTGCTTGAGTCGGGTTCCTGTTCGGGCTGCCGTCGCGGTTTTGGTAAATCGGTGAAACACGCCCTGGAGCGTCGGTTGTGCGTCCGGGCGCCTTATAGTCCAGAACTCTTGGCTTCATTGAATTTCCTAATGGCGAAACTTCATTCGCACCCGAACCGCGCAGCCAACCCATTAGTTTGTCCAAATTGATCCGGCTGATTCCAAGCGATTTAGCCTGAGACTCAAGTGAATTTCGTTCTATTGCGGCCGCCTTTTCCGTAGAGTCAAGTTCCGCGCCATCGCGGCGCAAAGCTGCGGACACTTTGAAGCCTTCTCCCATAACCATCCAACGCGTTTCAACGGACAATTCACCCGAGACCTTTCCATTCGGCGGCAAATCGACAGTCACCTTGCCTCCATTTTGTTCAATCAGAGCTTTGACCATTTGACGATCATCTTTTCCGTCTCCATCGATATCCATTCTGCCCACCAATGCGAATTCGACCTTTCGTCCAGCTTGCCAAGCTGGCGAGTAAATGGAATCCCCATTAAGGATGGTAGTCGGAGCCCGATCCGACAGAACTTTGCATCTCGATTGATGTTCCGAGTTCGACAAAACCTCGACCACCTCTATTTTCGCTTTAGGTTTTGCGTCAGCGACTCGGCTGACATCTGAATCAACAACACCAAAACTAACTCCCGGTCGCAATCCATCTGCTCTGCCTAAATTAATGTAGACTGTGTCACCGCCATCTCCAACTCCCGTAATCTTGCCCTGAACATACTGAAAATCCTCGCCTTGAATCTCATCCAATTTGCGACTTAGGGCCTCTAGTCTCTTCTCGTTTTCAGCGATCCTGGCGTCTTTTTGGCTGATTTGAGCAGTCAGGTTTTTGTTTTGTTTCTCCAGATTCTGACTATACTTCTTATTTTCAGCGAGGTTCGCATCCATTTTTTCCTGCTGAGATTTAATATTCTCGGTGTATTTGACAAGCTCTTTATCCATTTGGATAGACAAGTCATCCGCGCGTTTTTTTTCCGCTTCACGAGTTTTTGTTTCTTGGGAAAGCTTTGAATCGAAATCGTCTTTAAGCGCCTGTTCGCGTCTGCTTGAGGAATCCAACTGCAAATTGCGGGCTCTCAATTCTTGCATTAACGTCGTCACCAATTTGGTGTAATTTCGATCAGTTGTAACCTGCCCAAAAAGGGCCATATTGTTCGTGTAGGTCTTGACCGCTGCATTCAATTGCTCGTCACCTGTAACCTGTGTCACCAATTGATTGAATTCAGCTTCAGTGATCGGTTTTCCCACCCCGAGCATGCTTTCCAGCAGTTGGTTGCGGAAGCTGGACAACTTTTCCGCGTCCTTGGCCGCCTGGGCACTTTCAGTTGCGGCCAGAACCGTCTTGGAGTTGGTTCCCGACTGGAATATGACAAAAACCAACGCTCCTAGACAGGCAACGCTGACAATAGACATAACAGTGACATAGGCTTGCCAAACATAAACATTGCGATCGCGAGCCATAAAAACCTCAAACACGCTGAAGAGATAGAACGATTGGCGTTGGGGAAATTGAAAAAAAGGTGCAACGGCCCAAAAAATGGCGACGCCACCCGTTTTTTGACCTAATTCCGCAATCACCCGCTAGTAGCATCCTAAATCCCGGGAGCCCAGTCGTCAAACATTCTCCTACCGCGCAGCACAAATTACGAGAAACAAATTCGTTCCATTACAATTTTTTTCATTCGGCAATGCCATGCCCACTATTTGAAGTACGCTTTGTCGCGATAATTGGATTGTTCCGTTAAAGACTAAAGCCCTGCGAAATCCAATTTCTTGTTCGCAACTTTCGAATTCTTGAACTACCATTCATAACAGGACTTTTCCTGTCTTCACTGAGCTCAATCCATGAAATTCCGACCGATTCAACTCCGACTTAGCATTTTACTAACGATCCTTTCTTTCGCCGTTTTATGCTTTACGAAACCTGCTCGGGCCGAAACCAACAACGCAGAATCCAGTCGAGGAGATTTGGAATCCATTGGATTGGTCATGCATTGCCAGTCCAACATTGGAGGTGCACCCCTCGCAAATGGCCCACAAAGCTTTGTTTTATGGCCTCATACCACTGAAAAACGAGAGTTTGTAACCGTTCGAAACGGCAACCGGGTCATTGAGCGAATCCGAGGAGAAGAAATCGACCACAAGGCCATGGAAGCTGCAATCGTCCGCGGTGAAAAGCTTTCGAAGTCGCCTCGACTCGGTCTCGAAGGCGCAAAGTTGAGGGCCGAAAAGCTTGTCGCAACCTACAAGATTCTCGGGCGTAAAGTTGACGTAGAACCGTACAGCCAACGACTCGTATACGCCGTCTCCCTCACAACAAACGGCATTATTCAGGCAATAGACGCAGAAACCGGCGCGGTTATTTGGAAAACCGAGGTCGGGAATTCCTCGTTACCGATGTTTGGTCCCGGAGTCTCTGACGAATTCGTTGCTGTTACCAACGGAAACACGTTCTACGTCTACGAATTACGAACAGGGAATATCGTCACATCCCGAAAGCTTATGTTCACGCCAACTGCGCGCCCGTCGGTCTTGTTAAACAAAGTCATTGTTCCTTCGGTCGACGGACGACTTGTATCGTATGACATCAATAGTGCGATTGTCCCTGCAGGTATCATTCGAACAGGAATTGAAAATCGACAGGGACTCACCATCTCGGCTAACCATCAGTTCATTAGCTGGCCGACCGGAAACAGACTAGTCCAAGCTCGAATGGAAAAGCTTCCAGCACTATGGAAT
Source organism: Pirellula sp. (assembly GCA_043744075.1). GTDB lineage: Bacteria > Planctomycetota > Planctomycetia > Pirellulales > Pirellulaceae > JBKCUI01. Next base: position 8,874 of record JAYTVL010000149.1, read on the forward strand.
TACTCTAGTCTTAACGAACCTATTATTGCATCGCCGATCGCAACGCAAAACGGCTTCCTCGCTTCAACAGTTTACGGCACGGTCTTCCATTGTTCAACGACGCTCGATGACTCCTTTCTTTGGAAAGTCAGATTGGCTGTCCAAGTTTCCCGGTCCCCAATTGCAAACAAGGATTTAGCCTTCATCGTGAGCGACGATGGTAATCTTTTTGCGCTGAGGCTAGCCGATGGCACCAATGCCTGGGGACACCAACCCAAGAATGTTCGCAATATTATTGCGGTTGGAAAAGAACACGTTTATGTAAAGGACGCGCGAGACTCACTCGTAGCCATCGAACTAACTACCGGCTTTGCGTCTGGTCGTTCCAAATTGATCTTGCCAGATGTTATTCCCAATACCATTAACGACAGACTTTTCTTCGTCACCAAACAGGGCCAGGTAACTTCTTTACGCGAATCCGAAGCAACTATCCCAACTTTCCCGATCGAGTTTTCAGGTGTTACTGCCACTGCTCCGTCGATTCAGACCAAGCCCGAGGTAGATCCGACTCAAACCATAGATGAGAATGCCAATGTATTTGGGGGGACGGAATCTACGACAAACGAAACCCCGGCAGCGGACCCATTTGGTAACATTCCTTGACGTTCAATAATGCTCTAATTGCAGCAAGGTTCTAAGCACGGGTTAGCATTCCTTTTTCGAAGATTTTGCTAAACGCCTCCTTTCCCCATTTTTCAATCTCGTCGAAAGGAATTCCCCTGGGGCGGGATTCCCACACTCGCTGATACTCTTCAAAGAGTGCCGTAATCTTTTCGTGCTGCTCCCAGGATTCAAAACATGAATTATGAAAGACCGAATCCGAGTATTCGCTCAATTCGTGCCCAGGAGGGATGAAAGCCGGAAACGCTTTGGCTTTTGATGCCTCGCCAAGAATTTCACCGCATAACGCACACTTGCTCTTTCCGAGAATCACGATTGACATTTTCACACCTATTTTGAAAACCGAGTTAGACCACCACCAAATAGTTCATAAATATACGAACTTCGTTGGGCATTACCGGCTTGACGTTTACTTGGTTTTGCCGAGCAGCTTCTTTAGGAATGTGTCCATGGAACCGATTGCTTTTGTGGTAGCTTGTTCGAAATTCATTCCGCTTGCGAGGGAACGAACGATGGTATCGTACTGAGTTTTCATCTTGGCTTCGTACATTGTTCGTATCACGCCAAACCCAATAGTGGCCGACGCTTCGTCGTTCATCGAACCATCTGATAGCGATTTCAGGCTTTTAAGCTGAGCGATCGAATCAGGCAGTCGCTTTAACCATGGCTGAACCCGAGCGTCGTTGGCCCCTACCGTGACTGCTAAGGCTTGACGCCCAGCTCCGTCTGCGAACCAACGCGGGACTCCCTCGTGAGAACTCATCCACAAACTTGTTAGCTGCTGCAGAAGAGAGGTTTCATTTATCTTGTTTTCAGCCTTGTCGAATACGAAGGCAACATAACTGTCTAGAACTTCACTGCGCCAGTGGCTAGACCATTCTGGCGGCAATTCTCGACGTTCAGTCATTTTCCCAAATTCGCTATAGTCATACCTTTGCTTTAAGGCGAAGATCGTGATGCCGCCCTTGATCAAGGACTCTTTGCCGGAAATTTTGAACATCCTTCGAACTTGGTTTGCCGCACGGTTTGCCTGTGCAAGAAGGACGATGGCGCTCTCCGAGCCGATATTGCCGATTACATGAAATTGTTCGTCGCGGGCTTCGTCCGCTTCGGTCTTGGGCGAGGCTATCTTCCATTTTTCTCTCGCACGTTCTACACGTTTGGCCATAAGCTCGGTATGTGAAGCCTTGTCAGCGAACGCTTGTCCAACGACTTGTTCGAGCCTCGCATCCTTGTTTTGCCCATCGAACGCAGCACCTTCTTTGATCCAAGTCGCCACAAGTTGAATTTGCGAATCTGGCAAAGCTGGCCTCCCCATGGGCATCCTCTCTCCCTCCAAGCCTCGAAGCTTTCGAACGATGAGGCTCTCATCCGGCTTGCCTGGCAATACGACAGGACCTGTATCGCCTCCTTTCACGATTTGCGTAAAGGTATTGAATTGCAGCCCACCGCGAACCTGAGTCGCAGCATAGTGGCATCCATTGCATTGTGCGATTAAGATCGGTGCAATGTCTCGCGCAAAGCTTACGGTTTCTTTCCCGGTTGGTGCGATTACCTTGATCGGTTCCGTTTTGGCGGGATTTTTTTTCTCGGAAGGCTTGTTCCCAATTAGCGTTGCGATCGGCACTGCGGGCGATGGGCCATCGAACTTCGCCCCTTCCTTGATCCACTGCTTCAGTTTGATTATGTTTTCAGGCGACACTTTGTTACCACTACGCGGCATGTCGCCCGTTTCAACTGTTTCCAGCAAGCGACTGCCGACAGGATCGCCTGGGAATACAACCACGCCTCCTTTCGATCCCTTGATCAATGCATTGAAAGTTGCAAGCGAAAAACCACCGCGTTCAGCGTTAATATGGCAACGTGAGCATTGTTCTACCATCCATGGGGCAATGTCTTTGGAAAAGCTAATTGCAGCCTGACTTGCCGGCTGAGGTATCGGCTTTTTCTCGTCTTCCTTTTTTGGGCGATTCAGTTTCTTTGCTTTAAGCAAAGCGTCCCATGGAGGAAGCTCTGTAAGTTCAGCCCCCTCAACGCTCAGGAGTTGATGCGCTTTCGCAAGATCGACATGGATCTTTTTTATTTCGACAAGTTCTTTGACTGAGGCGATTTGGGTCAGCTCTTGAATCCATTTCGTCGACTGCTCAACCGCATCCACGGATTCCAAAATTTTTCCGTCTTTTAGAAGCTGGCCAGACTTTTTGATCGATTCCTTGATTGGAGCTAGGTCTATCGAAACAGAAGTTCCCGTTTGGTTTTGAGCAACAGCATCGCTATGGCAAACATGCGATAAAAAAAGAGCAAGTCCGAAGCAGAGTAGAATGGCAATTCGTGGCATAGTATTCAATCGCATCACGGAAACGATGTGTATCGAGATAATCCCCGTACTCCACTCCGATTTGTCAGGTCGCAAATACGATAAACAAAATGGCCGCAAACAAAACCAAAGTCACGATGGCAACTCCGACTAGTATGGAAACGCTTGAATCTGGATTTGAAGCGTTTAGGTGGGCAGGACCGGAGTTTGCTAACGGTATCTCCGAAGTCGGTTGCTTGGTCGATGTGGGGTGAGCAACAGAAGGATGCCTTGCGGCAGATGACTTGTCGATTGGCATCAGAAGTGGAGACGAACCGCCACTGTTGCTACTCTGCGGATTGGAAATCGAAGAAGTGGCTTTCGCAATAGCATGGCTTTTGGATTTTTTGGCGTTTGGAGCACTCGTGTCGTGCACTAGATCAATCTTGCTATCGATTGACGAAGCATCACCCTTAACGATTGCACGCAGAACACCGCTATCCGAAGTTGATAACTTAACGATGGAACTTCCCTGGGCAACTTTAGTGCTGTCCGCTCGATTGGTAACGGTATCGACATCTTGACTCGATTTTTTTATTCTGTCGTCGAGCAAATCGGAAACAGACAAGTTGTTATTTCGTGTTTTGGACGGATCATCCTTGGTCTCTTTACGATATTGGACCAACCAAGCTTCCAAAATTTCTGCAACTTGTAAGCAGGTCGTATATCGAAATTTCGGGTCCTTTTGCATCATCTTGACACAAACGCCATCCAGTTCACCGGGACAGTCTGATCTGTCCTTTCGGATGTCAGGGGGCATGGAATTCTGATGTCGAATGATTCGACTTGGTATACTGCCTTCCGGAAACGGGGCATGTCCCGTCAACAAAAAGTAGAGTGTGCAACCCAATCCATACATATCGGCGCGGCTGTCGATATTGTGGCTATTGATTGCCTGTTCGGGAGGTAGGTAATCAGCTGTACCAAGTACTTTGTCGTTGTACTCTGCCGTTAGCGATGGATCGGTTTCTTCTGAGAACAAGGCCAAGCCGAGATCAAGAACTTTTACGACCCCTTTCTTGTTGACAAGGATATTGGCTGGCTTGACATCGCGGTGTATCAAGCCTGCCTCATGAGCATGATGGAGTCCGCGGGCCGACTGTGCGATGTAATCTGCTGCAACAGCAAATGGCAATGGCCCATGTTTTCGCACCAAGGTTTGCAGGTCGGCACCATCTACGTATTCCATCACCATGTAGTGCGTATCTTTATCGTTGTCGATATCGAAAATACGAACGACGTTCGGGTGATTCAAGGAAGCGATGGCTTTGGCCTCGCGCTGAAATCGTTCCAGGTAGCTATTCTTGCCAAGTTTTGATTTGGGAAGCACCTTAATTGCTCTCTTGTCCTTCATGACAAGATGCTCAGCAAGGTAGACACTGCTCATTCCTCCCGAACCGAGATGTCCCAAAAGCTTGTGTTTCCCCAAGAAAAATCCTTTGTACTTTCCCTGCAAAAACTTCTCACAATGCCATCGAGTAACCAGGCCAGCTTCCTCAAGTTCTTTGCAGACGGCAACTGGATCGTCCGGCAAGACACCGTCGTGCCTCGCCCTGATCAACTCAAGCTGCGAATGAAGTACATTCGACTCCACTAGGTTGCTTTTCTCGATTAGTTCGAATATTCGGTCTGATGTGATCTGCGTCATGCCAAACTTTTCCTCGAAGGCTCCACTCTGTTGCGACCTTGGGGAGTCTCCGATTCCACGAACTTGAAAAACGAACTACGCGCGTTTATGTTGCGGGAAGCTCGACAAACAAACCAATCCTTAAGTGTACTGAAAATTCTGTCAAAGCATATCGATTGCGCATTAAGAATACCGGTTTTCCCATTTTTCCAAATAATCCCGCTATTGATTTCCTAACTGGAAGTCAAGCGTGATCCTTCGCGTAAGTAGCCTCCCGACTTTGAACGATATTGCTAAACTGAGTCTAAACTTCCTCCCGCTCCCACATTCTATTCTCGAGGCAAAACTGGCATGAGTTACTTTCCGGACATCAACAAGATCCAATACGAAGGGCCGCAAAGCCGAAATCCGTTGGCTTTTCGTTGGTACAACCCCTCGGAAGTGATAGAGGGAAAGACGATGACGGAGCATCTACGATTCAGCATCGTTTACTGGCACACTATGCGTGGTACTGGATCGGATCCGTTTGGGCCAGGAACCGCAATTCGCCCCTGGGATGATGGCTCCAATTCCGTCGAAAATGCGTTAAAACGCATCGAAGTCGCGTTCGAGATATTTGAAAAACTGGATGCTCCCTTCTACGCGTTCCACGACCGAGACGTATCCCCCGAAGGTGGGTCACTCCGAGAAACCAATTCGAATTTCGACCGAATCGTGAAGTCTCTTAAGGATCATCAGGAAAAGACTGGAGTCAGATTGCTTTGGGGAACTGCCAATATGTTCAGCCATCCACGATTTATGCATGGAGCTGCTACGACATGCAACGCCGATGTCTTTGCTTTCGCAGCCGCGCAAGTTAAGAAATGCCTGGAAGTGACCAAGGAACTTGGTGGTGAAAACTACGTTTTCTGGGGTGGCCGAGAAGGCTACCAGTGCCTTTACAATACCGATATGAAGCGAGAACTAGACAACCTCGCAAGATTTTTCCACATGGCAGTCGATTACGCAAAGAAAATTGGATTCCAAGGGCCGTTTTTGATTGAACCGAAACCGAAAGAGCCAACCAAACATCAATACGATAGCGATGCTGCGGCTTGCCTGAATTTCCTCCGAAGCTACGACTTAATGCCGTATTTCAAGCTGAATATCGAGACCAACCACGCCACTCTAGCTGGGCACACTATGATGCATGAGCTCGACTATGCGGGAATGCAAGGAGCATTGGGTTCAATCGATGCCAACACTGGGGATTTGCTCTTGGGTTGGGATACCGATCAATTTCCGACAGACTATTATTTGACGGCTCAATGCATGTTGGCCATCTTAAAACACGGCGGGCTGAAAACCGGCGGGGTCAATTTCGATGCCAAGGTACGACGCGAGAGTTTTGAACCGATCGATTTGTTCCACGCACACGTAGGCGGAATGGATGCTTTCGCTCGAGGGCTCCGAATTGCCGCAGATATTCGCAAGGATGGAGTGATCAGCCAATTCGTCGCGAATCGTTACCGAAGCTGGAATAGCGGAATTGGTGCCGAAATCGAGGCTGGCAAAACGTCTTTTGAAAGCTTGGAAAAATACATGCTTGAAAAGGGTGAAGCTGCCCTTAATGAAAGCGGTCGGCAAGAAATGTTGGAAAACATCTTCAACCGCTACTTATAGGCGGCTCGAATTTCCAGCGTCCACTGGCCCCTGGCGTCACGCCCATTGGCGCTCACCTTGTAAATTTTGAGCCTCAATGCGTCAATTTTGAGCCTCAATGCGTCAATTTTGAGCCTCAATGCGCTAGCATGAGGGCCGGATTGCAAGTGACTACTGGCCTTCCAGCCCGCACGCTAGCGCGTTGCGGCTCTAGGTCGCTGCTACTTCGAAGGCTGGCTTAGTGGCTTTTTTCGTAACACGATCATTCTTTCCCACAAACTCAAGTATCGCTCGCGTTCCATTATCGCCCAATCGCGGCTTGGCCAATCGCATGATTCGTGTGTAACCACCTTCGCGAGATGTAAAGCGTGGAGCGATGCGGTTAAACAAAACCTCGACAGCTTGTTTGTCGCGAATCATGGCATAGACTCGGCGACGCGCAGTGATACCGGGCGATCGAGCATCAGCCCATTTTCGCCACGTATCGCTCTCTCGCCATTCTTTCCATTCTTTGGAACCGCGTTCAGCAGTGGTTGCAAATTCTGCAGCTCCAGCTTCTTTCGCCAGACCTTTCACCGCAATGGTAATACACTTCTCAACCATCGGGCGAATTTCCTTCGCCTTTTCAAGAGTCGTGATGATGCGTCCTGGCACCTTGGGCGCGTTAGGCTCAAGTTCCGTGGTTTCACGTTCGGTCAAAAAAATTGCGGAAACCATGTTCGCAAAAAGCGCCTTGCGGTGCGACGAATTGCGTCCCAGAACGCGTCCTTTTCTACGGTGTCTCATGACAGATATCCAAAACGAATTAGCAAATTTATAGGATTAGTGATAACCAGCCCGCAGGCTGGACATAGAATTAACGCAACGAAGGGACTCGCATACCAAGATGCAATCCCATGTTACCAAGCTTTTCGCGAACTTCCGTCAACGTTGTTTCGCCAAAATTCCTGACTTCGAGCAACTGATCTTCCGTTCGCTGGACAAGATCTCGTACTTGACGAATTCCTTCAGCTTCCAAACAGTTGTTTGCCCGCACAGATAATTTCAACTCGGCGACAGTTGTATTTAGTTTAGCTTCGAGTTGAGCCTCTGCACTGCCGGGGCCGCCTCGAGCAACAGCGTGAACTTGTTTGCCCAATTCGCTCGATTGAACAAATGGGTTGAGGTGCTTTCGAAGTATCTTGGCGCCTTCAACCAATGCCATTTCAGGATGAACAGAACCATCCGTCCATAATTCAATAATCAATCTGTCGTAGTTCGTTTTTTGCCCAACGCGGGTCTCTTCAACGAAGTAGCGAACGCGAACCACTGGACTGTAAACAGCGTCTACTGGAATAATTCCGATTTCGTGATCGCCTGAACTGTGTTCAGTTGCGGGAACATAGCTTCGACCGTTTTCGACTACCATTTCCATCATAAAGGGAACGTCAGCTGTCAGAGTGGCCAACACGTGATCTTTGTTAATGATCTCGACGTCCGAATCTGTCTGCACATCTCCGCCGGTGATCACGCCGGCTTTGTCACGCGTAACCGTCAACACGCGGGTGTTATCGCTGTGGTTTTTCACGACTAAACTTTTGACGTTTAGAACGATTTCAGTAACGTCTTCCAGGACACCCTGAATTGACGAAAACTCGTGTTGGGCACCACGAATCTTGATTTGCGTCACAGCGCTACCTTCCAAACTAGAAAGCAGAACACGACGCAGGCTGTTGCCGATCGTAGCTCCAAACCCGCGTTCGAAAGGTTCTGTCGTAAACTTTCCGTAGGTCGACGAAAGCGTCGAACGATCGATACTCACTTGACTCGGTAGTTCTAATCCACGCCAACGAATATGCATTGCCTAAGTACTCCAATAACAACTAAAACTGATCCGTGAAGATTTCTTTGAACTCGCTCAAATTAGACACGACGCCTTTTGCGAGGCCGACAACCGTTGTGCGGGATCGGGGTGATGTCCTCGATCAATTTGACTGTAATCCCAGCTGCCTGAAGAGCGGTTATGGCCGATTCACGACCTGAACCAGGACCTTTAACTCGGACTTCGATTTCCTTAACCCCGAATTTTGCGGCTTTCTCAGCGGCTTGCTGTGCTGCCAGTTGACCTGCGAAAGGGGTGCTTTTACGAGACCCTTTGAATCCAGTGGTTCCCGCACTTGCCCAGCACAAAGTGTCACCCTTCATGTCGGTGATCGTCACCGTAGTATTGTTGAAAGTTGCCTTAACATGAGCTACGGCCGAAGTGACATTTCGTCGGACCTTGCGTCGCTTGTTTTGAACCGAAGCACTGGTATTTGCTGCTGTCTTGGCCACAGTGGGACCGTTCCTTCAAATCGAAAAGGGATAATACTTGAATACAAATATGGTCGTTCGTCGTCCGAACGATACGCAACCCATAGGTCGGGTCGCGGGATACAAAAACCGGCTTGCGAGAATTATCGCAAGTCCTTAACGCCCTTCTTGCCTGCAACCGTCTTGCGTGGCCCCTTTCGGGTACGAGCATTGGTACGTGTGCGTTGACCTCGGACCGGCAAGCTCTGCTTGTGTCGAACACCCCGATAACACTTGATTTCCCGTAGTCGGTGAATGCTTTGACCGATTTGACGACGAAGTGGACCTTCGACTGTGTAATCTCGCTCAAGTAACGTGGACAAACGGCTCAATTCGTCTTCATCCAGGTCTCGAGCCCGTTTGGTCGGATTGATTTTGGTCTTTACGCACGCTTCCCGAGCAACGATCGGCCCAACGCCGTAAAGATACTGAAGCGAATAAATGACTTGTTTGTCATTCGGAATATCAACACCGAGAAGACGCGGCATACTTGCCTACTCCTAAACCTTTATCTGCCCAGACTTTACGATTAATAGTCCGCGGTGGCTTTCGTCGCTTTTACGACTATCCTCCGCGATTTCCCTGATGGGAAGCCCCACAGTGTAGCAGTGGAGTGCCAAACCTTGCAAGGGTTAATCAACGGGTTTGGCACGCTTTTTTCGGCACCGCTGCCAAGTGAATCAGTGGAAGGAATTGTACTCAATTCCTGCGGCGGCGGCGCAGTCGCGAGAATTGAGGACAATTCCCGCCACTATGAATGGCTTGGTCCGCCTAAATCAAGTCGTCGAGCTGCTTCACCAATTCGCCAAACTGGACAAGTGCGGTTTCCACCGGTTCTGGTCGCGTCATGTCTACGCCGGCTCCCTTGAGCAAGTCGAGGGGATCCTTGGAGCAGCCACCTTTGAGAAACCCTAAATACGCGTCTAGCTCTGCTTTGCCACCCTCAAGCACTCTTTTGGATAACGCAATTGCTGCGGACAACCCAGTGGCATACTTATAAACGTAAAACGCCCTATAAAAATGAGGAATCCGGAAACACTCTAATGCAAGCTCTTCGTCCACGACAAAATCTGGACCGAAGTATGCATTGAGCAATTCGCGGTAAGCCGATTTGAAACTGTCGACAGTCATCGGTTCGCCTTTCTCAGCCATCTCGTGCGTGACTTTTTCAAATTCGGCAAACATGGTCTGCCGAACTATTGTTGCACGAATACTATCGATCTCGTGATTGAGGATTGCTGCTTTTTCCTCTTTGGTCTTTGCATTCCGAATCATGTAATGTGCAAGCAATTGCTCGTTGAACGTGCTTGCCACCTCGGCTACAAAAATCGTGTAATTGTAGTACTGAAACGGCTGATTGGCGGCTGAATAGTAACTGTGCATGGAATGGCCAGCTTCGTGGGTCAACGTGAACACATCATTGAGCACATTCGGCTTGAAATTCATCAAAATGTATGGATCCGCATCGTAAGTGCCGCAGCTAAATGCTCCGCTCTGTTTACCTTGGTTCGGATAGCGATCACACCAGCGACCTCGGAGGCCTTTTTGAAGCGATTGGCCGTATTCTTGCCCGAGCGGTTCAAGAGACTTGAGAACCACCGAAACGGCTTCATCCCACGTGTGATGCGACTGCTGTGCCGATAGAATTGGCACATAAGTGTCGTAATGATGAATGTCGTCAAGCCCCATTTTTCGTCGACGCATATCAAAGTAACTGTGTACCTCCGGTAGCCGCTTTCGAACAGCCGCGATCAAATTGTCGTAGACACTAATCGGAACTTTGTCAGCAAAAAGCGAACTCTCTCGGGCACTCTGGTAATTGCGTGCTTTTGCGTAGTAAATGTCGCTGTGAATGCTCCCAGCAAGCGTTGCTGATAGCGTGTTTTCATGCCCATGAAATTGCTTGTAGTATTGATGAAAAGCTCTTTTGCGTACGTCGCGATTTGGGGAAATAAGAAACGAACTGAACGAAGCATTGGTCAACTCAACAGTTTCCCCTTTTTCGTTGACCAATTCGCCAAACTTGAGATCGGCGTCGTTCAATTGGCGAAAGGCCTTGCTAGCCGTTTGAGCCATTTCGCCCTGCATTGCAAGCAGGTTTTCTTCGGGTTGACTCAGTGTATGCTTACGATACCGATTGATGCGTTCCAAAACTAGCAAAAAGGTTTTTAGGCAATCCTCGGCCATCATTGCTTCCATTCTCTCCGGTGCGATCGACAAGATCTCGGGCCGGACAAAACTAACTGCCTGCCCAGCTTTGGTCGAAAGATTCTGATAGCGAGCGACGAAGCCTTGATAGTGGCTGTTGCCCTGGTCCTCGGTCGTCTTCAAAAACGCATACGTGCCTAGGCGTTCACCCATCCGGTCAAGTTTCACGTCAAAGGCCAAGCATTGGGCTAAGACCTCAGCCGACTCGGCTAGTCGCCCGGAAAACTCATCAAAGCCAGCGATCTCCTTTTCAAATTCCGCGAGCGACTCAAACCATGATTCATCCGATTCGAATAAACTAGTCAAGTCCCATGCGTCGCTGACCGGCACGTCGGAACGCTTGGGATTGGAATTTGCTGAATTGGCGGTACGGCTTGACGCATTCATTGCGATTATTGACTTTCTGTTTGAATCGATGTTGGATTTTGCAAGTGGAACATTTTTTTGCTACGTTAGATTACACGGACTCGCTTTTTTTCGGCACCCCGAAATATAGTGAATGAAATAAGAAATACCCATAGAATGAAGAAATCGGAACGAGCCAGAATTGTACAAAATCGACTAGACAGTCTCTATCCTGAGACACCCATTCCATTGGATCACAGAGACACCTACACATTGCTCGTTTCAGTACTCCTAAGCGCCCAATGCACCGACAAAATGGTCAACCGCGTGACCCCTTCGCTATGGAAGTTGGCGGACAACCCGTTTGATATGGCCCTCAAAAGTGTTGAGAGCATTCGAGAGATTATTAAACCGTGTGGACTCAGTCCGCGAAAATCCAAAGCCATCCAGGAGCTATCCACGATACTGGTCGACGAACATGGCGGAAAGGTTCCTGAGTCCTTCGAAGCGTTGGAACGATTACCAGGTGTCGGGCATAAAACGGCATCGGTCGTAATGAGCCAAGGTTTCGGGCATCCGGCGTTTCCGGTCGACACTCACATTCATCGACTTGCTCAGCGTTGGGGACTCACCAACGGACGTTCCGTAGTTCAAACTGAAACCGATCTCAAGAGGTTGTTCGATGAATCGACCTGGAACAAACTCCACCTTCAGATCATTTTCTATGGGCGAGAATATTGCACTGCTCGGGGCTGCGATGGCAAGGTCTGCGGGATCTGCACGGAACTGTTTCCAAGTCGAAAAACTGCTGTGTCGACTAAGAAATAAGAACACATGGAGCTTCAAACATTGATCCCGCTGTTGACAACTCTAAACAAGATTCCCAATAGATGGTATCGACCTTTTGTCGACCTCGTGTATCCACGCATTTGCGTTTTGTGTTCCAAACCCATAGTGGATTGGGATCAAGAGTCGGTTTGTTCGAACTGCCAAATACAAATAACTCCGACTGAATCGGGTTGCCGTCGATGCAGTGCACCTTTGCCAGCGGCTCAAGGTACTCTTGTTGAAGCGACCAAGAAGTGTTTCTACTGTGAAAGACGCAAGTGGTCCTTCCGGCATGCATACTGCTATACCGCTTACGCTGGTACCGCAGCGCGAGCCGCGAGAAAGATCAAGCAGCAGTCCTGTGAATCCTTGGCGATCGAGCTAGGCTCAAGATTAGGGCAATGGCTGCTTCAGCACGAAGCGTTTGATTCAAAGCTTTACGACTTTGTCGTCCCGGTTCCGCAGCACTGGTTCAAGCGATTGACTGTTCGATACAACCAAGCGGAGGTGCTTGCCGAAAAGGTTGGATGCGAACTTGCAATTCCCATACGGCGTCATTGGCTCTATCGCACTCGGTGGACGGACAAGCAAGGGACTAAAACAATTGTCGAGCGACGTACGAGCGTAAACGATTCTTTTGGCTGCAAGCAAAAAAAAGAAATCAAGGGTGCCAAGTTCTTGTTGGTAGACGACATCGTTACGAGCGGGGCAACTGCCCACGAAGCTTCTCGCGCTTTGCGTCAAGCTGGAGCGGCTCGCATCGACGTCGCTGCCTTTGCTCGCGGTGTTGGTGCATTCGGAAATCAAAAAACGTGACGTGACTTGTTTAACCCGCGCAGCGGCTGTCTCGCCAGGGTCAGTTGTCCGTCAAATTTAGCATGAATTCGGTACGGACACTGCGAACATTGGGAGTATAGGGAAATTGCTTTTCGTAGTTGTAATGATAGAGCCAAGATTTTCGCCATGCTGAATCCCCCTCTTTGACCAACTTCACCCAGGATCGGCCATCCGTATTGGACAACGCGGGTGCACCGCAAAGCTCTAACAGACTCGGAGCAATATCCAAGGTAAGGACTTGTTGCTCAATCGTCTTGGACTGGCTTGGTGGGGAGAGCCCAGGGAATCGCACGATCTGAATAATTCGAATGCTCGGTTCATGTGCCGTGCGTTTGTCGACCATACCATGCTCTCCGTTCAGGATGCCATTGTCGCTCATGAAAACGATAATTGTGTTTTCGAGTTCGCCCCGTTTCTTCAAAAACTCATAGAGTCGTCCGGTGCTCTCGTCCACCGAAAGCAATGTTGCCCAGTAAGCTCGAGTCATCGCTTCAAAATCCTTTACGGCATCTGGTGAATCATCTGGGAATTTTTTTCGCCACTCAAAAAGCGGACCGTAAATGCCATGCCAAGTGTAAAGCCGCTCTTTGATCCACGATGGCTTGACGTCGTGCGGTCTTTTTAATTTGGATTGTTTGGTAGCGGAGCGTTTGTGTGGCTGCGGACCTGCTTTGCGGCTGCTTGAATTTCCTTGCTAGCCAAGTCGTGTTCGATAATCACCTGCGGGAGCCCAGGTTCGCCTTCTGAACGGATGATTTTCTGCTGAATCTATCGATTTAAGCTCATCGGACTGATTCTTAGGTTGGTAGCGGCTTCGTGTTGAGTCAGCCAGCCTTCAGATACCTGACAACTGACGCTCCAATGCATCGGCGGAGAAGCGAAAGCAACTTGACGTACCTGCATCGCGTTGACGGCGACCATTACGACAGCCGTAGCTGATCCGCCCAGTGCTTCCGTAATGGACTTGCATCTTGTGCCCACAGCGATGGCACTGAACCAGCCCTGCCAACAACGATGCACCGCGATTGACTGCGCCACGTGACCTAGTACGTTGTGCTTTCATCGCGATCTTCGCTTGATTGGATTCGTGTTGGGGGAGCGGCAATCATCCCGGCAGCCCAGGTCGCGTCTTCACGCGAGAGCGACGGATACAGCGCTTCAGTGTAATTCAAGTCGAACTCATAGCGACCGTTCTCGTAAATTCGATCCACGAGCGATTGAAGGTCAAGAACGATATCGCGGTCGGTCGGACGCAGCGGAATGGGAATGCCACCGAGTCGTTGCTGCAAGGGCAACCGATACAGCCACGCATGCTGTCGGTCCAACGCTCGGCGGACAATCGCCATGTAGGTTGCGGTTTGCAGCGGCGACAATCGCTTAATTGGCATAATGAGAGTTCGATCACCGGCGCGCGTCAGATCGATCTCGATCAAATTCACGTCGCCATCGAAACACTCTTGCTGCTTTTCGCGATATTTATCGAGGCCAGGACCCGGCCGCTTGTTCGCAGGGCTGACGAATTCTATTACGCTGATAACCCGATCACCCGAACGGGAATCTCGAATTTCGAGGTAACGCTGCTTGATTTCCATTGACGCTTCGAGCACCAAGCACAGCGAATCCGCCAACGCCACGCTGTCGGTCCCGAGCGTCGACGGTTCAGCCAGTCCACGTTCAATGACGGACACGTCTGGAATGATATCGCGCCAATCGCACTCGACCGCAGAAACAATCGCCCGCACTTCAGATCGCGCCAGCAATCCGGGCGGCAACGAGCGATTCAATAAGTCACGAGCATAGATAATCAACGACGCATGCACATCGCCCCAGCGCGATTCAAGATAAGGGTCCATTCCAGGAAAAGGGCTCTTCATTTTATTGCTCATTCTAACCCGCGTCCCACGTCATTACGAACGCATCGATTTACAAGACAATTATACAAGAATGTTTAACCGGCGCAGCCGCGTGAATAGGGTAAAATCGTCGAAAAGGACTTGCCAACTATCCGCCAGTTGCTTGTTTTTGGTAAATAGCTTGGATCATCGTTTCCGTGTCCTTGAACTTTTTCGAACCGGCAAGAGCTTGTTCGATCAAGCGACGAGCATCCGCTTCGTTGTGGCCGAGGACCAGCAGAGCTTGAAAGGTCTCGTCTACAACGCCTGGTTTTTGAACCTCTGCCCCCGGCATTTCTCGCCGAACTAGCAACGCAAATCGTGGCATCTTTCGACGAAGAGTCGCAATAATCTTTTCTGCAGTCGCTGGCCCCACGCCGGGCAAAGTCGATAAAGCCTTGGCGTCTTGCTGCTCGATCATGATCGCAGTATCTTGAACGGGTCGAACCATGGCTCGCAAGGCCTTCTTCACTCCAACACCATCGACCGAACAAAATAATTCAAAAAAATCACGTTCAATAGTTGTTAGGAAACCGACCAACTTGGGCATCAACCTACCACCTTGAGCTGCATTTCCATCAATATAGTGAATAGTGTGCAATGAAATATTCTTGCCAAGTTCAGCTTGTAAATGCCTACGTGTGTACTCGGGGATCGCGACTTCGTACTCAAACGGCGGGATGTTCAATGTTGCACAATCATCAGCAAGGGTTAACAGCTGTCCGGTAACTTTGGTGATCAAGGTGTTTTCCTAGACTTCTTGAGTAGTTCGGCGATGGGGCCGGTTGCAAAGTGATGACATAACGCGACAGCCAGGGCATCTGCAACGTCCGGTGGATCCGGCACTTCTTTTAACATCAATTGTTGTTGGATGGCTAGTTGCATTTGCGACTTTGGGGCACGACCGTTTCCGGTTAGTAGACTCTTTACCTTGGTCGATGCATACGAGTGAACCATCTTTCCAGTATTAGCTGCCGCTAAACAGAGAACGCCCCTCGCATGCCCCATCAAGATTGCGGTTCGCGGCCGCTCGTAATGCGAGTAGAGTTGCTCTATTGCCACTTCTTCGATTGGAAGACTCTCGAACACTTCCATGATTCCTGTATACAACTCCTTTAACCGCGCTGCTAGCGGCTGGTCACGACGGATTCGAATGACGCCGGCTTCGATGAGCTGTATCCTGGGGCCGCTGCGAATGATTCCGTAGCCGGTAATCGATAAGCCAGGATCGAGGCCTAAAATGACGCGGCCTTTATTGAGAGAGGGTTCCGGCATCATGCCCAGCATCCTTTTTCGAAACGAGACAGGCCGCGAACTCAGCATTGCGAATCAACAAGAACGACCCGGCGACAGCAGGTACGTTCCATGTAACCCCCTCTAAAACCGGCAACTGCGCAATCTCATGTCCTTGGTCAGACGCAGTTGCGGGAATGAGAACCACGCGGCCATCTTCGGTGGTTACCAACAGGTGCCCGTTGACAATGATGGACTGACCATGACCGTATCGCTTTCCTCTCCACACTCGTGATCCATCGCTGGGATCTACGCATTCAAGAATCCCATCACTCAATCCGTACAAGAGTCCATCGAAGGCCGTGGCGCTGGTAAATTTTGTCTTGAGAATGCGAGTGTTGGACCAGACCGTTTCTACTTTCCAAAACGCGGGGTCCGATTCGTTGGACTCATTTGTGCCGCTGTAGCTAAGTTCGATCAACTTCGAGCCGAGCGCATAGCCCTTGCCCAACAACAACCGACGGCCATCAACTGCTACCGGTTGCGACGAACACGCGTCTCCTTTGGACTTACTAGGCCAAGGAGTCGACCAGAGCACTTGGCCGTTCCGTGAATTGTGCCCAGTTGCCGAACCCTCATTGATACTAACGATTTGACGAACGCCGCAGAGATTCAAAAGGACTGGTGATGAATAAGCGA
Source organism: Pirellula sp. (assembly GCA_043744075.1). GTDB lineage: Bacteria > Planctomycetota > Planctomycetia > Pirellulales > Pirellulaceae > JBKCUI01. Next base: position 25,531 of record JAYTVL010000149.1, read on the forward strand.
TTTGCTGGTCCCCGCCCGACCAAATCTCTTTGCCCGTTTCCAAATCAAATGAAATTAGCGATCTTGTATTTCCATCGTTTGTTTTTCCCCCAAAAGGAACAACAACTTGGCTGTCGAATACCAGCGGCGAGCCACTTCTTCCCCAGGAGATTGACTTTTCCGACGTTTCTTGGTTGATTCCTGCTAGCTTCAGCAGGTCTTGCTCCCAGACTAGCTTTCCCGTTTCAAGCTCGACACAGGAGACGATCCCCAGCGCCGTCTGCGAAAAAACCTTTGTGTGATGGATCGTGGGTGTCGCACGAGGACCTAAGCCACCAAAAGCTTGCATGTGCCTTCCTGGCGATTTGTGTCTCCACACCACTTTGCCAGTCGTCAGCTCGAACGCAGTTAAACTCTCCTCGTCATCGATTTGCTCAAGAGTAATCGCTAGATCGTTGCTGACAGCAAAACTGGACCAACCAGCTCCGATTGGAATCTTCCAAAGTACGGTTGGCAGTCTATCTCCCCATGCGACCGAGAACTCCTCATTGCGAATGACACCATTGCGGTCCGAACCCAAAAACTGAAGCGAACTAAATGGGCTGGAGATCGATTCCTGAGTCCCAGTTGAACGCCTGAGAAACCCGTCGGATTGAATATCATTTGTTTTGCCGTTGGATGGCCTCTTTAACCATCGTTTCGTACGAAAGACTGGTAACGTCTCGCCAGTGACTCCAGCAAACTCAAAAAAAGAAAGTCCGAGCGCGAGAAACGCAATGGGCGTTGCTAGGAAAAAAAACTTTCTAGCGGCTGTCTTCGCAAAGAGTTGCCAGCAACCAACGTAGGCCACTAGACACCCAACCAGTGAGATGCCAATACCTGCGAGGTTTGCAAGCTGGTGATCGGTGTCAAAAAGAAACCACCGAGCCACTGGCACTAACGCAAATACAATCACGGAAATCCAGAGTGCAATGGGTAATCTCGTTGATTGTCGCATCTTGTCCTGTTTGGGCACGCCTAAAGTCTAGCTATCCGCCGAGCTGTTGCTAGAAACCGGAAGTTCCTTCCGGCTTTTGGCCATCAGCCGCAGTGCGCTAGCACACGGTTTTTTGTGCGTACAAAACCGGACGCTAGCGCGTTCCGGCTGATGTTGA
>JAYTVL010000150.1:0-6894 GCA_043744075.1 Pirellula sp.
AAACCAACATCTCTTGGGGAACCTGGAGGACGTTTTTAAAAACAAATCCTGGGACGACTGCACCATCGGTTTGATGTCGCTTCTTGCTGACGATGATGATTCGTGATTCGTGTAAGTTCGCAAACTAGCGCCTGGGAGGTTGACTTGCCTTTCTCTTCCCAGGGTTCTTATGCATTCTCATGTATTCTCATGTATTCTCGCGCCTGTTTCTATTTTACCTTTGCCTTAATCAATCGTTGCTCTGCAATAGTGTCTCCAAACACAACTGCCACAATCGCTTTAAACGCTCCGAGATTTTTTTCTATGACCTCGAGCTTGCCATCGGTCGTTTCGGTTATCCCATATTCTTTGAGCGCTTGTGCCCGCCTTTGCCGCTGTCTCTCTGGAAAACCCTTATCTAGAGATTGCTCGCTTTGCTTTAGAACAGAGGCCGCTTGCGAACAAAAGAGTTTGTAATTGGCAGGGTCATAGGTAAGCCGCGTCTCATTGCGGCGGATCCAGTACGCTATGAGCGAAGCTGGACAAGAACCTACAAGGCCTACGTGGTCGTAGTGTGCCGAATCGCTTCTTATTTGATACGGAATCGTATCAATTACTCTTGGGAATTTCTTCGAAAGCATCGCGGATTGAAATTCTAATGCCAAAGAATAGACTCCGTTTTTCTTTTCCTTCGTCGCGTTACCGCCGTCGCTACTACCGATGATCTTTTGTATTGCTTCATGCAATGCCTTTGGGGCAACGATATTTCCCAAAAGATCGACGTATATTTGACTCGATGGCTTTGGCACTTTGTTTCTGTAAGCGAATTCAAAATGCTCGAAAAGAACCTCGGACTGATAATTACGCATACGCGGGTAGTCCAGTGAATTTGGTGGCACATAATAGGTGGCAAAATCCGCGAGCATTTTCTCCATGTTAGTGGAACTAACGGCAGTTTGTGATGCAAGTTTTTTCTGTAGGGCAAATTTTCCAGCAACAGTAGGATCGATGATAGCTCCGACTTCTTCGAGGAACTTGCATCTAAAGGGAAGCTTTGGCGATGGAACTTTGTTGGTATTGCCAAAGAACGGTTTGAATACTGGAGCATAGTTAATCGGAGCTGATTTCTTGAAAGTCTCAAAGAGGTGTTTTAGGCGGTCCACGCTTTCGTAATGAACGAGGACATTGGTTCCACTCGTTTTTGTGAAATCGATTCCCCAGGTTGAAAGTAGTTGGTGTTGCACCTGTTGGGTTTGATTTCTAAAAACCTCAGGGATTGACTGACGTTTCTCAAGCAACAATTGATAGTGGCTGGGCGAAGGATATGGCGAGTCTTTTCCAAAAATGTTACACAGAATCACATAGGACAAGACAGAATTTGCCGTTGGTTCCGTAACGGCAGCAGCAACAATCGGATTGTCTATTGTAAAACCCGCACATTGGTAGTGAAAGTCGTGAACAGAATTGATTGAGGGCGTTTCAAACGCTCCTGCCTTTTCAAAAGCCTTTTCGAGCTCAACCTGTTGTGCACGTTCCCGAGCTTTCTTACTGGCTTCAGCGGATTGGGAAACAACACCAATAATGTAAAGAACAAACAGTAGTAGGGAGCCAAAAACGAACAGTTCTAGAATGAGGGATGGAGTTTTCTTAGATGGTTGTTGTTGAGGTAAAGCAGGAGCAGTTGGAACAGGTTGTGGAATAGGTTGCCGTACGGCCGTCGCGGCGGGTTTTATGGATGCGCCGAGTGCCTTTGCTAATTTTGTTAACTCTTGCTCGTAGTCGGTTGGAGCACTTGCTTTCGGCAGTTTATTTCGCGTGGGGTCTGAGAGGTCATAACGAGTGCTTTCGGGAATGATTTGTAAATCGTAGCCAAACTTGACTGGTTTTGGACCTGTAAAGACCTGAGTGCTATCTTCTAGGATTTGTTGGTAGTCGCGGAGTGCGATGAGCCACTTTGTTGTCGACGGCCGATTCGGCTTTTTTTCTTTCGGGCAAAACGTACTTGCAAAAAGTGATTGCAACTGCGGAGATAAATGTTCCCAAGATGGGCGAATCCCCGGCGGGGCTTTTACTCTGCGGGCTCTTGCATAGTCCGTATATGGAAAAATGCCTTTCTTAATGTTCGCTCGTCCGTCGCCACCCTCGCTGTGGTTAAAGGGCCAAATGCCTGGAATCAAAATAGCGAAGAGTAGGCTTGCAACCGAAAAAAGTTCGTGCTCCATCGTGCGAAGGATTTTGGAGAAATCCCCATCAAGTTCAGGTGGGATGAGGTCTCTTGTCCCGACTGCTGACGGGAAGTCTTCGACCTGCACACTATCGCAATCAACGATATAGGGACTGTTCTCATCGTAAAGCAGAACATTTGCGGGACTGACGTCTCCCAACAAAACTCCGATCGAATGAAGATATTGGATTTGCTCCAAGAGTTTAATTGCAAATTGGACTGAGTTTCTCCTCGTCCAATTTGGATATTGCGTCTGAAAAACCCTTGGCCGAAACAAAGTTAGGTCGAGGGGTTTTCCGCGCGCTCGCGGCATTATGAAGCCGCGAAAGGCACTATTTGAATCCATAATGGATTTAGACGGCCAACATATTCCGGGAAAGACGACCTTTCGGGTTTCGAGAAGTTTTACTTTGTCCCGAGCGGTTGAGGTCAATTTTTTTTGGAAATAAAGCTTTGCAAGGTCGGTTCTTCCAATGATCTCGAAAATTACGCCTTCGCCTCCTTTTGAGATGGAATTTCCTAATACCAAGGCCGTCCTATCGGTAAGATATATATTGTCGCCATTACTCAAGTCGCCACTAACCTGAATTGCGGAGTGTGATCGATTGGGAATGGAGTTTTTGAATTGAAACTGTTGCGGCATGCCTGGCTGGATCTAACTCAAGGTGTTTTCGGCTGTTTCTTGCGAGAGTTGTTGGTGGGATTATGGGGTGGTCCAAACGGTTGCGGAACTTGACTTTTAGGTAATGCGTATGCGTTGCTTATAGTCCCAAGAGTTCCACGCGGCCATCTGCTATTGCACATGTTGTTGTAGTCTTCATTGCTTATCATGTATGTCATTCTTGCGACAAAAATCAAATCGTCGAATGCAGCATAGCCGTGGTTCTTGGTAATTCTCATAAAAAAACGTGTCCTATCGCTTCCTACTTCAGCAATTAAGTTCTGGTCGACGCGATCATCGATTACCTCTCTTCGATTCGCGACGCGTGTATTGCCATTGGGATCTGTCGTATAGCTAATTGCCCAACGACGGTATTTTCCGCCGAGGCGGTTAAGTTCATTTGCTCCCGCAAGGTCGTTAACCTGAAACCAACATTGAACTGTTGCATGACCTTGCACAACGCAAGTCAGATCCATACCCCCATTCTTAAGTTGAGACACATTTTCGTTGCAAAGAATTACCCCAATACCCAAGGCTTTGGCTTGGGTCAAAAGTACATCTAGAGCATCGGCAACCATGGTTTGCCAGCCATCGAGAACAATAACGACTTCTGTTTTCCTTTGTGTCTGATGCAAAGTTCCTGCTGCGTACATGACTGACGAGATGAGAAGCCGTCCGATTTCTCCTGAGAGGAGAGGCTGCCGCATTTGCGATAGCGATGCAAAGACTACGGATGGTTTGGTCAATAGTTCTTCAAAAGAAATTGCATTTGCCTTTACTTGGTTCGACCATGACGGCGAACTGTTTAGACTTTCGATCTGAGCTAGCCTGGCTGCAACAAAGAGAACTTGTGAAGCATCGTTTTTCGCGTTTATCGAGATCTCGTGTGGTTTCGCATAACGAAACGCGTCATGAAACGCATTCTCGAGCTCCGTCCACGAGGTAACATTTGGATTACGCTTTAATACAAACTGAGTAACGTGATAGGCCGCATCGGAATAAAAAGAATTCCCCGAAGCTCGACAGTAGAGGATAGACCAAATAGAGAGTAGAAAAGCTGCCTTTTGCGGAATACCCGCTGCGATCCACCAAGGTTGAGTGAAAAGATCGAAGACAAAAGTTTCAGAACCAACGTCGATTGAGAAGTGCTTGATCGGGATGGGCCGTTTGCCCATGGCCTGCGATTGTGACGCAAACATCTTAATGGCTGCAAGCGGGCCGAAATTGGGTGCAGAAAGGTCCACATAGAGAATGGATGTGTCGCCACGATTGATGATTTGATCTAACAAGGAAAGTAAGTATGTGGTTTTTCCTTGCTGAGCAGGTCCGGTCAAACGCATATGTGGGTAGCGTCCAACGACAGGGTAGAGAATCGGAGCTCCATCAAAAGCAACCGAACCCAAGTAAATAGAAGATGCTTCCAACGTTTCAAGGGAAGTGGAAAGACGATCCTTGAGCTGTTGCCAGAGCATTGGATGCATTTGGCACGATTTAAAAGCAAAAGCGGATGCAGCTATGGCAAGAATGGAACAGCATGACGCTGCAATCCAGACCAAAAGCGGGAATACTAACATGAGGCATACAAACTCCCAGCGGGGCCAGCCATTTCTAAGTTCGGACGCTAAGAAAGGACAGAGCATTATCGTAACAAGTGGGAGACTAAGAATGCGAAAGCATCGAATTCCGGGCCCACCAACGGGGCTTTGAAATAGGCCAGCAGCACGGCGACCCGCAAAATTGTATGTCGCGTAGGAATTGAAGGCATCAATGAGTCCCCGAAAAGTATCCCCAAGTGATGGTTGAATGGGTGTCTTCCCATGTTGCAAAAATTCCTCGATTGCCTTGTCGTTGTAAAACCCTGAAGTGGCGTGCTGAAGGTAATGAGTTCGAAAACGAAAAGCATCAATTAGAATCGCGTAGGCAATGGGAACCCACCATTGGATCGATTGAGACGCTAACAACAATGGAGTTAACAGAACCAGGCCGTAAACGCTGAAACCGTTTGCAGAAATAGCACCGCTCAAGACATGGACTACAAGTAATGCAATCCCGACCCAATACATTGATTCAAAGTGTTTTGTTTTCGCAAAACCCATGACAAGCAGTAACGAAAGGAAATAACATACAACTGTACAAACTAGTATCGTGAGCAGGAATTGAAAAACCCCTTCTTGGGCTTTGAAGCGAACGGGCAGCCTAAGAGATGGCGACGTTCTTGGAAGTTTGCTTAAATTAACTGGATTGCCATCTGCGGGCGGAATGTCGAATTGGTCTCTAGGGAGAAATTTAAGCACAACTCGCTCACAATTCAGTCTGAAGTTTGGACCAGGTGGGGAACGAAGGCGAAGCCAATATTGAGCTTTAGGTCTTCAACCTGGTTGATTATCGGTTTTCTCGGGAAATTCTGCAATCACGCATATGATGGGCTAAGGCAAGTCCTGGAGACTTTCATGAGGAGCTATCCAATCGCGTCTGGTAATGCCTAGATGAACCTCGCAAGCTCAGTGTAGTGTTCCGTTATGACGTGAACCGGAAATGGTTCATCCCGTAAGGCTTTTTTCAGAGCCGTTTCTTGTTGCTCACTTGCCATAACCACAACAAACCCAAATCGTTTTTCTTGGATGCATTTTTTGAATTGCGATAGGACTGAATATTCATAGAGCTGTTGACCGAGCTTTTGGAGAATGGACGGTCCGAAATGGTTGATTTCAACGCGAATCGAGTACAAAACATCTCCTTTAATTAAATAGGCCCATTGCGTGAGCGGTTCTGGGAACCAAGAAGCTTGAGCGAGAATCTCTGAAGCGTGGAGTCGAGTGCGCTTTTTTCCTGTATCGCTATCAGAGTCCATGCAACAATACGCAAGAGAGCCAAGTTCATACGGAAGTCGTTGTGCTCCGAGGGCTGGTACGCGAGTACGCGGATAACCCCAGCGAGAGATTGCCGCCTTACCGAGCCTGAAGTAATCGCCGTTAGCAAACAGTGGATATCGGGTGAGATAGTTCGCTGCGACCAGTCGCCTAAGAACTTTCCGAGCCGTGTCATAGTTGAGGCCTGCAAAAAAAAGATCCTGAACAACGGACAGTGTTGTGATGTGGTTTCTCAAAACATGATCGATAAGTTGGTTGTCTCGCGGAAGTTCAAGGTCAGGTTTTGGGTAAGTTCGCACAGACATTTTGGGTCTCGCTCAGAAGAGAATATAGGGTATTTGAGTTGAGGCTATCGCTTGATGAATCTCACAAAGTCGTTCGATTCTGTAGGCTCCGCCAAACTCCATAAAGGCCACTTTTTTTCCTTTATTCAGGAGCTGAGCATCTTCGACAATTTCCCCAGTCACTCGGTCTGGCGCAAAAACATCCTCTCCTACAAATTCAAACCGTGGGTAGTTTTGTTTCGCCCACTGCCACATTCGAAACACTCCGAGATCGTGGCTTGCCTGAGTAGTGAGATAGCCTTTGCGTTTTGGCATGGCAAGGAGTGCAAGCGACTTTGGAGCGATGAAGTACGTGTTTTCAAAGTGTGGTACGAGGTCGTCCCACCGTTTGCAAAGCTTGTAACTTAGAGCTCCAAAATCTGGAGTCGAATCACCTACGTTCCAAGTAAGAACTGGTGACAACCCTTCTTGCAATACCCGAACGTTAGCCGTCTGCTTTTTTAAAAAACCGGCATCCACCAATCGGTCGAGCCGTCTTTTGGCCGCGATTGAAGAGACGGCGAGAACCTCCGCTTCAAGGTCAGCCGTCGTCAACCGGTAGGCCATAGCTAACCGGCCGAGTATCGCCATGTCGTCGTCTGATGGGCTACGTCCCGGCACGGTGCGGCGTCCTGTAGTCTAAGATGGTTGCGGCATGTTTTGCACCGACTATAGCAACGGTCCTATGGACGTGCAGCAAGGACAAGCTAAAAGACGTCGGAAAAACCATAGATAAATTGCGAGCGTCTATCCGAAGCCTGACCAAAGATCCGGATAGCAGTACCGGATACCGAATACGACCCAAGATGACTGTGCGGCCGTAGCGCAGCGGAGGCC
>JAYTVL010000151.1:0-26609 GCA_043744075.1 Pirellula sp.
GTCGATCATAAGTCGGGCTAAACCGGACGCTAGCGCGTTGCGGCTGATTAGCCGAAGGGCGCTAGCCCACGGTTTTCGGCCCATGTTGTGATCGACGCCCCATCTTGAGCAGAAGAATGTGCTTGAGTAGAGATTTCTTAGCACGTTAATAGGGTCAGCACATCGAAAGTGCGGTTAAGGCAAATTCGGCAATAAATTAGCGTGTGGACTTTGAGCGTCGTACCGATCGTTCCGAATGCACGTTTAGAAAGACCCTTGCTTTTCAGCGATCCCTCTTCCGCGCGCGGGAGAGGGGCTGGAGGTGCGGCGCTTTGCATGTTTAGCAATCGGATAGGATTTCCGCATGTCAGTTTCAATTATTCGATGCAATCTTCGGGCGGTACGCCCACTTGAAATCGATCTTCTTGCGGTCGAAGTGTTCAATCCAATCCGAGTCACCTACGGTTATTCGCTGGCTGAACCACGCAACCATGTTGTGCGCGATCCAATCTGCGGTCCGAGTCTCCTTCGATTGCGATACCGCGTTTGCGACAAGAGATGACGCTTCCGAATCGGAAAGTATCGAACCTACGATTTCATCGTGCGTTACGAAGTCCTGTTTAGCATCGAAGACATTAGTGATGATTCGTGCAATCGCGGGGAAGATGTCCGCGTGTTCCCAAGAGTTTGTCATTGATTCTTTTCTTGCTCCGACGAACGGCAGTGGTCACCGATGTCGCCGGAAACCACGTTTTAAAAAGTCAATGGAGCACCGACGGCGACTTCGGTGAACCACATTGTTCCCTTTTGTTTGCATCCCGCATCGGACTATTGAAGCTACCGTTGGTTGCGAGCATGTGGTTTTGGATCGCAGTCCAATTGCTATATGGTACCCGATTGTACCTTGGCGTGCCAGCAAGCCCTCACCCCGCCGTCGGCACCCCTCTTCCCGCGCGAGGGAGGCTGAGGTGAGTGTGTGACGCGGCACGCTTCTAACATCCATTCATTTCCCGGTCGTAATCTTTTGAAGCAATTGGAAGAAGCCGCGTTTCCGTTCGCTGTTGATCGTCCAGTCCACTGGAACGCTCTGGTATCCGTCAACGAATTTTTCGTCTTTCATTCGAAAATCAAAGTAACCCCAAGAAGCGTGCATATCGATGGCCGCAACGAAATTGTTTTCGGGCTTGTCAAACAAGAAATGGTCGTCTTCGTTAAAAAGGATTGGCATATTTCGATACCCAGGTACTAGGCGAGTCTCCGAGACCATTTCCCGAATGCGATTCGGTTCGCTGACTCCATTTCCGTGAATGAGTATAAAATCCGAAACTCCCACGACATTGGTTAACGGAACAGTCCCGCCTCCGTAACTGGTGCCGACGAGGAGTCGCCGATTGTCCTTTTTCTTGTCCCGAACTCGGTTAATCAATTCGTTTACTCTATCTTGCTTCAAAATCGCGTGATCATAAGCCTTGACGTTGCATTCGTTGTTCACTTCGACAAGTACATTGGTGTACTGCTTGTCCAGCAGCCATTGAGTTGCAGCGTCGGTTGCGGCGATCACTGCCGCTTCGTCTTTCAAGCGTTGGTCTTGCCCGAAGTAGAAATACCCAACAATAACTACCATTCCAAGTTCGTCCGCGCGATCGATCACCTTTTCTAATCGGTTCATATATTCCGGACGAAGCGACCCGGACTCGGTAAAACTGGAGTTATGCCATGGCTGTTCTTTGGAATAGCCTTGCGGACTTCCGCCTTGCAAGTTAAGGGTTATGCCAAGTAGTCCGTGCTGACGCCAAGCAGGCATTGCAGCAAGGAACTCTCGGGTGTTGCGATCGGCATCCCAAACTTGTGTGTCCGGATAGGCCCACTGCTGTCGGGTTTCCGGGTTTAGGTCGTCGAAATTGGATTGAACCATGCGGCTGTTCATGAGCAAGCCTTCGATTTTCTTTCCATTCCAAACCTGCCCAGCGTAAGTGATTTTATCATTGATCCAGAATTGATCACCAACGATGGTAACTCGCGTCTTACGACCGACAGTTTCTATTGCACAGAGATTGTTCGCAACAAGAACCAACATCAAAGTAACCAGCAGACTTCGCAGCATTTCTAAATTCACCCACAACGATTTTGTTGTCCACCAAGAAAAATTTGCAAATAAATGTCGCAGATGTGGCTCGAGTAGCGTTATTAGTATAGGGACTTTGTTTTTCGATTGTGAAAAACGCACTACGTCCCGAAGAAGCAAAATGCAAATTCGAGAAAAATACAACGGCGAATTCGACTGGGTCTCCCCGCAAATAACTGCGAAAACGGTAGGGAAAGCAATGTCAACCGGATGTGATGCGACCCGGGTCACTGAGATTCTAAATGTCGAAGTGGAGGCCGGCATGACGGGCCTTCGTATTCTTCGAATCGGAAAAGAGAGTCCACTCTGTTGTCTCGAAGCACTGGGCGCCTGGGGAATGCAAGGGCTTGTTGAATCAGGCGACCGAATCGTTGCCATCAATGGCGTATTCTCGCAGAAGGTGACAGACTTGGAGCGTTTAATGGTTAACCGTCGATTTTGCGAGATTACGATTTTCGACCATCGTACAAGGCTAACAGTTTCTTGGATGATGCGTGTTAGAGAGCGGCGAGCAGTCGCCTGATTTGGAGTATGGAATCCGAAGAAAGTACCCATCACACTCCGTGTGACGTTACCTCAAAAACCAAAGGTTTTCTTAACTGAGGCCATCACGCGGAGCGTGATGGGTACTATAAAATCACAAATCGTCGGCATCGGAAGTAACGGGCTCCATGACTTTGGTATTGCGTTCAACAGCAAGTACAACCGTTTGCGAGTCAACTCCATCACGGCTTTTGGCAGTTGCTGGCAAGACTTGACGCCGGTCCGGAAGTGGCAATCTTATTGAAAAACTGCCGTCCGAACGAACCTTCACCGGCTCTGTACCGACCGAAACATGGGCTTCTGGGTGCGTCGAGCCGAAAACGACTAGTTCCGCATTTACATCAAAGTGGAATTGCTTATGTCTCTTAAGCGATCCTTCCGCGCCACTCCCAAACTGAGAAAGCACATCCGCATCCATTGTGCGTTTCAGGCTTTCTTCAAAAACCTCAGTCAAATCCCCTATTTGGGTGTCGTCGCCGTATCCGCCACTCATCGAATAAATGTGTTCCGCGTCAGTTGCAATATCCGCCCAGTGGTCATCCGTTGCTTCTTTTCCGCCAAGAGCAGGAGTTACGACTGTATTGCTCCGCGCGAGTTCATAGAATCGGCCGTTTGCGCACAGATATCCCATCAGCATTCTAAAGCGGCTTGGCGGACTATCGACATCGATATACCAATTCCGAACTCCGCCATGGATTTCTATGTCTCTGTAAATGACTTCGGCGTTGTTTGTCGTCCCTGTGTCATCCAATTTTAGGAGTCGAAGAATAGGTTTTACGGTGTGCCACTTTTCTGCAAGAGCGGCTTTGGCCCTATCAACGGAATGTCTCATGATGTCCCAGTGAGCATGAATCCAATACGGATCTCGCACCATCAAAATCAACCGATCTTTGCCCTTCGCGATCTGAGGAACAGTTGTTATCGGTGTCAGCGATGTCTTGGGCGCTGGCTGAGCCAGGTCTTTGCGGAGTTCCTTTTCAGCCTGAGCGATCCTAATCTTTGCAATAATTGCTGGATTAGTATTTGACGGAGGAGGACCGGGCTCCGGACGATTTACGGATGTAACGTTTTTTGCCGCAACAACTGCAGTTTTCTTTTCTTTGCTCTCTACAACGGTTTTTGCTGACTCGTTTTTTACAGTGGCCAACGATTTATCGGCTTTTATAGATTTGGATGTATCGACTCGGCCAGGCCTTTTCGAGGGACCATTACTTACTTTGGGTCCATCCACCCTATTAGCCGCCACGCTTTGGACATTTTTCTTGGCTGCGGATTTGTTTGCACCAACGCCTAGTCCTGGATATTTCTTGCTAGCCAATTTTTCAACGGGTGTTTTCAGGGGCTTTTGAACTAGTTTAGAACTACCCGACTTGATGACGGTAGATGGCTTTTCCTTGCTATGGGAATCCTTTGCGCCTTTTGATTTCTTCGTAGTCGACGATGGCGAGTTTCCGGCGGATTTCGGTTTTGGAGCCAACGGATTCGTAGCAAGAGTCGACTTCCTCATTGTGGGGGTAGCGAGACTCTTGGTATTCGGCTTTACCGTATTTTTTTTCGCTGGCTTGGCTTTTATCGATCCACCCGACTTTGTTTTGCTTTGGTTTGCCAGCTTTTTCTTTGCTGGTTTCGGCTTTTTAGTGGCGGTCAAGGGAAGCTCCAATAGGGCGGACGAAATTATCAGGCCAAGCCCGTTATTCATTAAAACCAGTATGCTTTAAAGGACAATGCATTTCTAGTCTCAAGGTGACGGATTCATAACCTTGAAATTGCGAATAGTTCATTTTTCAATAAACGAGACGATTCAAGCGATGAGTAACCAAAAAGATGCCCTGCAAGAAAAGAAGGGGGCTAAGCCGAGTACCGATTCTGAAGACTTGGCTGGCAGCGACGCAGACCTTATAGAGGCCCAGGCCAACACGAACGCTGTGTCTCGCGCACTGGCGGTAACGTTCTTAATGCTAATCCCTGGGATATTGGGAAGTTACTTAGACAAATGGTTTGGAACCCAGATTTTTGTCGTAGCCGGATTCGCGCTGGGTATAGGAATCGCGATTTTCGGTTTGATGTATGTGGCTCGCATTGCAGATTTGGCCAGCAAGAAAAGTCGCGAACTTCGGACGAAGGAGGCAGAGGTCCAAAACACCGGTACGAAAAGTATTCATGAGTGACAAGCCAGATTCTCGGCTATTGCGTTTTCAATTAGTTGAGGTTTCGTCTTATGTTGCGTTGGCGTTGCTCTGCTTCGCACTGAGTTGGCTGATTTGCGGAACAGGTTCGGTCGAGCGCTATTCGCTTGTTGCCTTGTTTGTTTGCTGGGTTTCTAGCATTGGACCAGTTCTTTGGCAAATCAAAATCTCGGCGTTAGCAACTTCGAACATTTCGATCCTATTTTCAATGGGATTTCGTTTTTCGTTGCTGTTGGGGGCCGTTGCGATTTCGACTGCGACAAAATGGCAACACCACAATTCCTTTTGCAATTGTTTGCTGGGCTATTATTTTCCATTCTTGTTATTACAATCCGCGTTCTTGATACGACAACAGTCGATTCCAATCCCTCCCCAGAGCTAAACTGAGCAATGGCTTCAGATATTCTCCATATTAAGGATGGCTACTTCTTCGAGGTCCCACGGGTATTTTGGAAGAGCCATGCCGAGAAAGCTATGGATTTCCCGCCTTGGTTTGTTCGACTGGACTCTGACTATCAATCTTGGGAAGCGGACACAATTGTACTCGGATTGTCCGAGATTGGAGTCAGCTCTGCGGACTTGTCTGGTCTTAAAACTTCCTGGGAAAATTGGCAGCACCACCTACCGAAAAATGCTGGATGGCCGTTAGACGCTTATGTTGAGAAGGAGGCCGCTACTGCGATTGCGACGGCTACTTCTTGGGCCGCGAAAAACGACTCCAGTGCCACTGACAAGTATCAAGCCTACATTGCTACAAATCCGCGTCCAGAAATAGACTGGTTCATTCAGTTGCGAAAGTCACCGGAAAAGGTAGCGAAATGGAATCAGCTCAAAGCGAAAATAAACAGCGATTCGAACCTGCAGTCGTATTCCGAAGTACCGAATCGAGACTGGTCGAAGGAAAAGATAACTCAATACAATAAAACTTTAGACGGCAAGATTCTTATCCCGCAGCCATTTGGTACTCCCCGAAATGCCTATGAAGCCGAATCAGGATTTTGCATTTCGCGTTACATGATTATCGAGTTGGTGGTTGCGGTAATTACGTTGACGATGTTTGCCTGGCTGGCCAAGAAAATGGCAACGGGACAATCGCCCAAGGGTAAGCTTTGGAATATGCTCGAGTCGTTGGTCGGCTGGGTCCGGAGCGACGTCGTGGTTCCAGCGATGGGGGAACATGACGCAGATAAATACATGCCGCTGCTTTGGACTTTTTTCTTCTTCATACTCGGATGCAATCTCATGGGGATGTTGCCCTGGGTGGGTTCGCCAACTGCCGCGTTCGGCACGACGTTGGCGCTTTCCGGCATTGTATTTGTTCTGGGATTGTTTTTGGGTGTCAAGACGTTTGGGCCTGTTGGATTTCTGAAAAACATCTGTCCAGAGCTTGGATTGCCAATATATTTGATTTGGATTGTTCCAATGATTTGGTTAATCGAGTTCGCTTCGTTGTTCATCAAGCACGCGGTGTTGGCCCTGCGTTTGTTGTTGAACATGGGTGCTGGCCACTTGGTGTTGTTGGGTATTTTGGGAATCGGTATTAGCGTAGAAGCTGCCATGATGAGTACCCCCGCTTGGAGTGTGGCTGCTTTTATTGCTGTTGTTGGGTCAGCCGTCCTAAGCGTCCTTGAACTATTTGTTGCCTTTTTGCAGGCCTGTTTGTTTACATTCCTAGCAGCGATGTTTATCGGTAGTTCGATGCATCACCACTAGGTGGTTTGTTGAAGCGATTCCAGAATGTGGTTCGCAAGTTTTTTGGTTCCATGCGTAGTTAGTAGCGTTAGAAATAGCTAGGAGATGTTCAAAGTGATTAATACTGTTCGAGTTGGGTTGTATTCGCTAGGTGCTCTTGCGTTGATGTCGATGCCGGCAGGTGCGGTTGGAACAAACGGGGTCACTGGCGCGATTGGTGGTGGGTTGGCAGTCATCGGTGCGGGAATTGGAATTGGACTGTTGGGAAAGGGCTCTGTCGAGTCGATCGCGCGACAGCCTGAACAAGCGGGTACAATTCGAACGACGATGATTATTGCCGCAGCCTTGATCGAAGGCATTGCCTTCTATGCAGTTTTAGTTGGCTCGCAACAGGGCGGTCAGTAGTCTCTTCTCTTTGGTGGTGCCGACAATGATTTACGGAGTTGCATTCAATCGCTGGCTTTTCTGTCTAGCAGTTTGCGTTGCATTTACAGGCAACGCATGGGCAAGTGGCGATGGTCACGGCCCAGATCCTACATCGGCTTTTGCAAATGATAGTTTAGATTCGTTGCTTGAAATTAAGTCCGATAAGGCAATATGGTCCGCTGTCGTGTTTTTGCTTCTGTTCGGCGGTTTATACGTTGCGGCCTGGAAACCGATAAAAGAGGCCCTCGAAAAGCGAGAGCAGTCGATCGCGTCGCAGATCTCGGATGCGAAACGATTAGCCGACGAGGCGATGGCAAAGTTGAAGGAGTATGATGCGAAAATCCAATCCGCTCATGCTCAGTCCGCAGAGCTGATTAGTCAAGCTCGAAAGGATGCAGAAACAGCTGGCCAACGGATTGTTGCGGATGCTCAACTAGAGGCTGGTCGTCAACGTGATCGTGCTTTGGCTGATATTGAGTCGGCGAAGCAAAGTGCGTTGTCTGATATTGCTGGAAAGAGTACGGATATTGCCTTCACTCTTGCTCGACGAGTTGTTGGACGCGAATTGCGTCCAGACGACCATAAGCAGTTGATTTCCGAGTCCCTCAAAAACATGCCGAGCCAGAACTAGTTACGAATTGAGATATGATGGCGGAAGCACAAAGTAATACTGCGGTCTTCGATGAAGAATCGATGCACGTCGGTCCGGTCTATGCAAAAGCGTTACTTGCTGCTGCTGGACCGTCTGCCAACGCGGAAGAATTGATGTCCCAGTTTCGTTCGTTTGTACACGATGTTTTGGACAAGCAGCCTGCTCTTGAAGCTGCGTTGGCTAATCCCAAGATTTCTTCGGAAGAGAAAATTCAGATTCTTGACCGGGTATTTTCCGGCAACATGAACACGACTTTATTGACTTTTCTGAAAGTTGTTTCGAAACGGGGCCGAATGAATGTCCTTCGGGGTATTTACGCTGCTGCATCGGCAATGCGAGATGAAGCTATTGGACTTGTGCGAGTACTCATCACAACTGCCCAGCAACTTGATCAACCTTCGATCAATTCGCTAACTGAAAAGTTGCGGACTCTTTTGAAGAAAGATGTCGTCTTGACTACAAGAGTTGATGAATCGATTCTCGGCGGTTTGGTTGTACGAATCGGTGACGTCGTATTTGATGGCAGCGTCGATGGACAATTGAATCAGCTTAAAAAGTCTACGCTCGCGAAAGCCGAATTAGCCATTCGTGAAAAGCTAAGCAGTTTGGCTACCTAAACATATTAGAAATTACGGAATCGCTTTCGAGCGAATAACATTTCCCATTTGATCCAAAGTAAGTCGTTGATCAACAAACCATGAAATTCAATTCGGACGAAATTGCGTCGGTCATTCAGGCAGAGATTCAGCAGTATGGAAGCACAATTGATGTGCGCGAGGTGGGCACGGTTCTCGAGGTTGGGGACGGTATTGCTCGTGTTTATGGCCTCTCAAACGTCATGTCCGGCGAGATGGTTGAGTTCCCCAGCGGCGTAACCGGATTGGCCTTCAATCTGGAAGAAAAGAGCGTCGGTGTCATCATTCTCGGTGACTTCCTCAGCATCAAGGAAGGGGACGAAGTCCGTGCCCTTGGCAAGCTACTCTCGGTTCCGGCTGGCGACGCAATTATTGGTCGAGTTCTCGATCCACTTGGAAACCCACTTGATGGCAAAGGGCCGGTGAATGCGACCGTTACCAGGCCTGTAGAATTGATTGCAACCGGTGTAGCTGAACGGCATCCCGTTCACGAACCGTTGCAGACAGGTATCAAAGCAATTGATGCGATGACACCTATTGGACGAGGACAACGCGAATTGATTATTGGTGACCGAAAAACCGGCAAAACCGCCGTAGCGATCGATGCAATCGTAAACCAGAAAGGCAAAGGCGTAAAATGCTTCTATGTTGCTATTGGACAAAAAGACTCATCTGTAGCTTTAGTAATCGATGCGCTAGAAAAGAACGGAGCGATGGAATTCACGACCGTCATTGTAGCCGGAGCCAGCTCGCCAGCCCCGCTCCAATACATCGCACCCTACGCAGGAACTGCAATGGCCGAACACTTTATGTTCAATGGTGGCCACGCATTGATCGTTTACGATGACCTAAGCAAGCAGGCTGTTGCGTATCGTCAATTAAGTCTGCTGATGCGACGACCGCCTGGACGCGAAGCGTTCCCTGGGGACGTGTTTTACTGCCATAGCCGTCTGCTAGAGCGTTCTGCAAAATTGTCAAAAGCACTTGGGGGCGGTTCGATTACCAGTCTTCCAATCATCGAGACGCTCGAGGGTGAAGTTTCCGCCTACATTCCAACGAATGTGATCTCTATCACGGACGGTCAAATTTACCTTCAACCTGACTTGTTCTTTGCTGGTATACGACCCGCCATGAACGTTGGTATTTCGGTTTCTCGCGTCGGTGGAAACGCTCAGATCAAAGCGATGAAAAAAGTTGCTGGCGGTTTACGATTGGACTTGGCCTCATTCCGCGAGCTAGAAGCCTTTGCTCAGTTGGGTACGGAACTCGATCCTGCCACTCAAGCCAAACTAGACCGTGGCTATCGGATGGTTGAACTGCTCAAACAAGCCCAGTATCAACCGATGGACATTGCCGATCAGATTATCAGCATCTACGCTGGCACTCGAGGGCATTTGGATGAAATTGCCGTTGACCGCGTGCGCGAGTTCGAGATTGGCCTATTGAGTTATGTTCGCGATCGAAAACCAGAATTGCTGGTCAAGATACGCGAGGTGGCTGATTTAACCCCCGAAATCGAAGAAGCGATCAAATCGGTGATTACAACTTTCAAAGCTTCGTTCCGCTAATAGTTTGTAAAGAGGTTCGTAAGCAATGGCAAATATTCGCCAGCTAGATAAGCGGCGCAAGTCGGTTAAAAACGTCCGCAAAATTACGCGGACGATGGAACTGATTGCGACCGCGCGATTCAAGAAAGCAATGGATCGGGCTTCTGCCGCGACGGACTATACCAAACGCATCACTGCAATCGTTCAGGATATAGCAAGAAGTGGGACAGACGTTTCGCACCCGTTACTGACATCACACGAGCGTATCAATGCCATGGACATGCTGGTCTTAACCGGCAATAGAGGTTTGTGCGGTGGTTACAACGGTTCCATTGTTCGTGCTGCTACCCTACGGCGCAGTGAGATCAAGAAGGAAATCGAAGCAGGGCAGATGCGTGTTAGTGGAAAGCGAGGCATCTCCGCCTTGCGATTTGCTGGAGTGCCGATCGAAAAGACTTATACTGAGTTTGACGACCAGCCATCGTTCGCCGCCGTCGCTAAAATCGCCGATGAATTGATCCAGCGTTATATTACCGGCAAGATTGACAGAGTCGACATCGCTTATACCAAATTCATTTCGATCTCAAAGCAGACAGTGGTCGTTGAGACACTTCTGCCATTTGCTAGTTTAGAAATTCCGACAGGCTCTGCACCAAGCGAAACTTCGAAGTCCACTGGAATCAGAGACGATTACGAGTTTCTACCGTCTGCTAGCGGCATCTTGGAAGAAGTTGTTCCTGCGAGCTTTCGAGCACGTTTGTTCAAGTGTTTCCTCGACGCTGCGGTCAGCGAACAAATTGCAAGAATGATCGCGATGAAGAGTGCAACCGAGAACGCTGGCGACATTATCAAGTCCCTTTCGAGAACGTACAACCGCGCTCGTCAAAGCAAAATCACGCAGGAAATTATGGAAATCATCGGCGGCGTAGAAGCCCTCGGTTGATCCAATTCACCATTCACATATCTGGCCCTCCAGCGATTGAAGTCTAACGACTTCGATCGGTCAAACTTCAAGAAGAGAGCAATCATTATGAGCGTCGGAACCAAAAACATAGGCCGAGTCAGTCAAGTTATTGGCTCGACATTTGACGTAGAATTTTCTGAAGGCAATTTGCCCGCGATTTATAATGCTGTCAAAATCGAAAGCGAGAAAAAGGGAGTCAAGATCAACTTGACCGCCGAAGTTCAACAGCACCTTGGGGGTGGACGAGTTCGTTGCATTGCACTTGGCAGCACCGACGGACTGATGCGAGGTCTCGACTGCGTTGATATGGGAAAACCAATAACGGTTCCCGTCGGGATCGGAACGCTGGGACGTGTTTTCAACGTTCTTGGAGAAGCGATCGATCAACGTGGACCTGTAAAAGCCGATGACTATTGGACGATCCATCGTCAGGCTCCTAAAGTTTCCGAGCTTTCCACCAATACGGAAGTATTCGAGACCGGTATCAAAGTTATCGACTTGCTCACCCCGTTCGTTCGAGGTGGCAAGGCTGGTTTGTTCGGTGGTGCCGGATTAGGTAAAACCGTTATTTTGCAGGAGCTGATCGCTCGTGTCGCAAGCTCGCACGGCGGATTTTCTGTATTTGCCGGGGTGGGTGAACGAACCCGAGAAGGAACCGACCTGTGGTTGGAAATGCAAGAGACTGAAATCGGCCAAACAGGTCGTAAGGTTATCGAGCAAACATGCATGGTGTTCGGTCAAATGAACGAGCCACCGGGAGCTCGTCTACGCGTCGCACTTTCAGCCTTGACGATGGCAGAGTACTTTCGAGATTCTACGGGCAAGGACACGCTTTTATTCGTGGACAACATTTTCCGGTTTTCACAAGCAGGTTCTGAAGTTTCAGCATTGCTTGGACGCATGCCCTCCGCTGTGGGATATCAGCCAACTCTTGCTACCGAGATGGGGGCATTGCAAGAGCGAATTACGTCGACGAAGCGTGGAGCTATTACGTCCGTGCAAGCTGTTTACGTTCCCGCTGACGACCCAACAGACCCTGCACCAGCAACAGCCTTCGGTCAGCTTGACGCATTTATTTACCTTGATCGGTCTATTTCGGAAAAGGCGATTTATCCAGCGATCGATCCGCTGGCCTCAAACTCTCGAATCCTTGACCCCGCTATTGTAGGTGAACGACATTATGCGATCGCTCGTCGTGTTCAGAAGACGTTGCAGCGATACCGCGAACTGCAGGACATTATCGCAATTCTTGGGGTTGATGAGTTGAGCGAATTTGACAAGACCGTGGTCAAGCGAGCTCGACGTATTGAACGATTCCTTTCGCAACCGTTCATGGTCGCTGAAGTGTTCACGGGCAAGAAAGGTGAGATCACGACATTGCCTGAGACGATTCGAAGCTTCGAAGAGATTTGCGATGGCAAGTGGGACCATTTGCCGGAAGGCGCGTTCATGTATGTCGGTGGCATCGATCAAGTGGAAGCACAAGCGAAGCGAATGGCCGAGCAAGGTAAGAAGTAAAATATGAGCACCGACAACAAAGTACACTGCGTCGTTGTTACGCCCGAAAAAACAGAATTGGAAACGACTTGCGATTCGATGGTTGTTCCCATGTTTGACGGCGAACTGGGGATTCAGTTTGGTCGCGCACCGATGGTTGGACGATTGGGATTCGGGATCATGCGAATAAAGTCGAACAACAATGTGACTGAGTGGTTTGTAGACGGTGGTTTTGTGCAGGTGACCCGCGAAGGGGTTTATGTGCTGACGGACCGATTATTGAAACCTGATCAAATCGATCGCAAGCAAGCCGAGACTGATTTAGACCGGGCCATGGTGATGGTTACGAATTCGCTTGAGTCTGCAGCTTTTAAAGAGCGGTCGCTTACACAAGCGAGAGCCAAGATTCGTTTGGCGAGGTAGTCCACTTAGGGACCATCCGTAAATAAGTTGCCGTTTTAGCGGAACGGCGCAAGCCGTCCGGTGCCGAGAAACCGGAGGGCTCGCGCCCTTCCGCTAAATTTGAATTGCGGACCGTCCACTTAGCGAACCGGATGGGTTAGTTCGCTGCTTAGGGGTGTCCATTCTATCAATTCATTTTCAACGTAACACTTCAGCCATTCGTTGCGATGTTCGGTCAGTTCCTCAACAATCGCATGAGCACGCTGCGATATCTCGTTTTGCTGCCATCGATCGTCCGGCGTTGCAAACAACTCCACACGCTGCGACTCGGTCGCATCTTCAACCGACCAACGGCAACTCCAAGCCGGGACGGCCACGTGAATTTGATCCTGATAACATGAATATGCAAACTGGTTCTTAGTCGGCCAGTGCTCGGCCGGAAACGGTTCAATCTCACTTACCAAGTCGGTGCTCATTGCGTCAGTAATTGCGCGTCGATCTTCAACCTCCAACCATCCGGCTATCGTTCGCAAGAAAGAATTGGGCTGAACGATAAACGGTACTCGAACTCCGACATCCAACTGATTGCCCGGCCTTATTACTAACGGCACATGGAGCGTCTCCGCATAGAGTGACTCAGTTCCTTGACCAACATAGCCATGTTCCCCAATTGGATATCCCTGGACTCCTGCCAGCACTTGCAAGCACTCGTCAGCGATCCCAAGTTCCCCAAGGATCTCTTCAACCAATGACCACGCATCGTCCAATGCAATCGACTGTCCACCCATGGCACACGCGAGACCGAAGACTTCGTCAGGATCTGTCTCATCGGTTACAGTCAGTTGCCCAGGAGTTGTACCGAACGGTGGTTGCGGATCACCTTCATCGCACATCACGCATCGATATTCATATGGCGCATCCCAAACGCCGTTAAGGCCTTGTGAGTGTATCCACAAAACAGGATACTCATCCATTTGAGTTGCCCACTGTCCCAAGGCCGCTTCAAACAGCCTAGTGACTTGTGTTTGATCACCCTCATCTGAGGCATCTGTCTGTGCATCGATCAATAGCACTTTGCCAAAATCGACTCGGGTCGACTCTTGAATAATATCAATAGAATCGGTAATCAGCATCGCTTGATCGAACAACCCGTTGCACTTTACATTCGGGGACTTGACGCGTGATGCAAAATGCGTCCCTGTCCACATCGACTCCAAAATATCGACCGGTCTAAAGGTGTCAGCCCAAAATTGATCGAAGACAATCGAACGACATGCAAAGCTGTCCAGATTTTTGGTCGGGCCAATGGCTCCGCCATAGCATCCGACCAGATTTGTGCCTAAGCCTTCGACCGTCAGAATCAAAACATAGCGAGGCTTTCCCGACATCAGAGCAACAATTTGTTAAAGTTTCCAAGGATTATTACGTGTCGAATTGCAGTAGTGTTGGCTCGATCATGACCGCGTCGTCCGACTCGGGATTGATCAGAAGTCCGAACTCGCTTGAGAGTGGAACGAGTAAGTCCTCGCCTGCAACCTCAAACAGATCAACCTCTTCACCTTCGATTTGATCGGAAATCGAGTCGACAAATTGCTCCGCATGTTCCGAGCTAAGAAAGGCTACAAGCGCAGGAAATTCTTCGGTCTCCAAAATCATTGCCGATAGGGATTCTTCGTCGTTGCTGAGTGAGACCAGTGTAAATTGCTCACCACGAATCCAATCCAAGATGGCTGATTTGTCTTCCGCTTCAATCGCGGCTACCAAACCGTCCAATCGGGACTCAACTTCATCATCGGCATCTTCGGACTGCATTTTCTCTTTCCTTTGTAAAAACGGAAGCCCTGACCGCGAGGCCGAACGGCGTTGAAATAGGGAAAACTTGTAGCGGAAGCTGCGTAGGCTTTCTGGGAATTGCCGAGCGGGCCGAAACTCTTGGCGAGTTCCGCTACCTTAACTCAACGCCATTCGGCACGAGGCCGTTGGAGCCAGTAATTCCCTTAAGGCGAGCGGCAGTCCCGAGGGCATGTACGAATGCGCCCGGACCTACGTGGCCGCGGCAGCGGGTTCTGCGGCTTCGGTTTGATCTCGCACTTCGCCCTTGAACTCCAATCGCGTGATCTTGCCGTCCGAGTCCTTGATGGCTTCTACGACAATTGTATTCTTGCCTTCAAAGGCTCCGCGAAGCAACTCTTCGGCAAGCGGGTCCTCGATTCGTTGTTCAATCGCGCGACGTAGCGGACGTGCACCATAATCTAAGTCGGAGCCTTGCTTGATGATAAACTCTTTGGCTTCGTCAGTCAGTTGAAGCTCAAGTCCACGTTCATGCAGCCGTTGCAGCACCTTGGCCATTTCGAAGTCAATAACCTTCTTGAGGTCTTCCTTGTTCAAGTGCCGGAAGATAATTGTATCATCGAGACGATTGAGAAACTCAGGTCGGAAGACTCGTTGAATCGAATCCATCACTCGAGACTTCATACTTTCATACGATGCGTCACCGTCTGGCTTTTGAAAACCAAACGCAGATTCATTCTTGATCGCTTCGGCACCTGCATTGGTAGTCAAAATCAAGATTGTATTTCGGAAGTCAACTTGTCTGCCAAAGCTATCAGTCAAACGCCCTTCTTCCATGACTTGCAAAAGCATGTTGAAGACGTCTGGGTGTGCCTTTTCGATTTCGTCCAACAACACGACGGCGTAAGGACGGCGACGGATCTTCTCCGTCAATTGGCCTCCTTCTTCGTAGCCAACGTAACCAGGAGGTGCACCGATCAGCCGGCTCACATTGTGTTTCTCCATGTACTCGCTCATGTCGATATGAATGAGAGCCTCCGCGTCACCGAAAAGCGTTTCTGCTAGGGCTTTGGCCAGCAACGTCTTTCCAACGCCAGTCGGACCA
Organism: Pirellula sp.; assembly: GCA_043744075.1. Taxonomy (GTDB): domain Bacteria; phylum Planctomycetota; class Planctomycetia; order Pirellulales; family Pirellulaceae; genus JBKCUI01. The sequence goes on from JAYTVL010000151.1 coordinate 15,545, forward strand.
GCAAAGACAAAGCAACCGGTTGGACGCTTTGGATCTTTGAGTCCGCTACGGCTGCGTCGAACAGCCTTCGCAACAGCCGTCACGGCTTGCTCTTGGCTTACCACTCGCTTGTGCAGTTCGGACTCCATGTTCATCAGACGCAATGAATCTTCGGTCGACAGCCGCGTCAGCGGGATGCCGGTCATCTTTGAAACGACTTCGGCAACCACCTCTTCATCGACAACGCCGTCCGTTTCGCGGCTCTTCTCTCGCCAGTCTCGCGTGATCTGTTCCTTTTTGCGACGCAATTTGTCCGCTTGATCTCGAAGGCTTGCGGCCTTTTCGAAATCTTGATTGGCGACGGCATCTTCCTTTTCTTTATTTAGACGTTCGACTTCATCGTCGATATCTTTGAGATCGGGCGGCTTGCTCATGGTACGCAATCGCACTCGAGCCCCAGCTTCGTCAATGACGTCGATTGCTTTGTCAGGCAAGCAACGTGCGGTGATATAGCGTTCGCTCATTTCTACGGCTGCAACAATTGCATCGTCGGTAATTTGAACGCGATGGTGCTCTTCGTAGCGATCCTTAAGCCCCTTGAGGATCAGGATCGTTTCGGTTTTTCCGGTTGGCTCCACCATGATCTCTTGGAAACGACGTGCAAGCGCATTGTCCTTTTCGATGTACTTGCGGTACTCGTCGAGGGTCGTTGCTCCGATGCACTGAATTTCACCGCGAGCAAGTGCAGGTTTCAACACGTTGGCTGCATCGATTGCACCCTCGGCACCACCGGCTCCAACGAGCGTATGCAACTCATCGATAAATAGAATTGTATTGCGAGCGCGACGAACTTCGTTCATCACCGCTTTGATTCGTTCTTCGAATTGCCCTCGGTATTTTGTTCCGGCAACCATCATCGCGAGATCCAGTACAACGATGCGCTTATCGGCAAGGATTTCAGGCACCTCGCCATTGATGACACGCTGAGCGAAGCCCTCTACGATCGCGGTCTTGCCTACGCCAGCTTCGCCTAGTAACACCGGGTTGTTTTTGGTACGACGACAAAGCACTTGAGTTGCGCGCTCGATTTCTCGTTCACGACCGATAACTGGATCGAGTTTGCCTTGGCGAGCCAATTCCGTCAAATCGCGACCAAAACTATCGAGGGCCGGCGTTTTGCTCTTTCCACCCTTGGCTGGTTGTCCTGGTTCTCCGCCGCCGGTCCCTTCGCGGCCTCCGCGTTCACCTACCTCGGCGCTTTCCATGCCATGTCCAAGCAGATTAAGAACCTCTTCACGGACATCTTCTAACTTCATTCCCAAGTTCATCAGAACTTGAGCTGCTACCCCTTCCTGTTCCCTAAGCAAACCAAGAAGGATGTGTTCTGTACCAACGTAGTTGTGGTTAAGGTTTCTAGCCTCTTCCATGGAATACTCGATAACTTTTTTAGCTCGCGGCGTCTGCGGCAGCTTGCCAATCGTAACCATTTCCGGGCCGCTTTGAACCAGTTTTTCTACTTCTAGGCGAATCTTTCTCAGATCGACATCTAGGTTTTTGAGGACATTGGCAGCGACGCCACTTCCCTCTTTAACCAAGCCCAGCAGAATGTGTTCCGTTCCGATGTATTCGTGGTTAAAGCGTTGCGCTTCTTGGTTTGCCAGCTGCATTACTTTGCGAGCGCGGTCTGTGAATCTCTCGTACATTTGCAAACCTTTCTTTCGTGGTTGATCCGGTGTTATGCCAAAGTGGCGGTGCACCAACCAACCTCGGGAATTGAGTTCTGGTTCGGGTGGTGGATTGTCGTTGTCTTAATTAGTAACATCGATTCGCAATAATTCAATGCAAATGATGTTCCAAACTCTGCCGTCTGTCATTTTGTCGCAACTGCCCCAATGTTTCAAAGTTTGGCACAGCATTGTAATGCCGGAGCAAGCCTTAAACGGATTTTGAGAAAGTAGCAGGTCAACTTGCTTGCAGCTTCCACCTCTTTCTCCAAACGGGAAGGAAACGGCAATTCCAAACATTCCGATCGTAACGGTTTTGTCAGTCGTGTGCAGGGGGTGTTTGTATCTTGATTCGCAAGCATTGTTCTTTTTCTGAACGCAACTCGGACAGCCATGGCGATGCCGCATCCAATTTATCGATGTTCGAAATCAATTCTAGGGCTTGCGAAATCCTCCTCGTACGACGGAGTATAGCGATCCAAAGAAGAGACGTCTCGACGTCATCTGTCTCCCCCGACAAGTTCTTTCGTACAAGCCGCTCCGCTTCAAAGTAGTTCGCTTGCAGGTAGAGTTCCTGCGCAAGTTCCAGATTCTGTTGTCGCGAGGAAATCCCAAGACCAACGTTGTTGCTAAAGCCAAATATTGTCCCAACGGCGGAAAATAGGCTTGCACCAACGATAGAAAGCCATAACGCCACAAGTATAAATCCAGCGAACCAATCTGGACTGAAAAATGAAACAAGCCATTCAGGCCAGACAAACGTCGCGAGCCAAGCAACTACCAAAACCCAACTAAAAAGCAGAGAAACCAAGAGGGAATGGAAATCGCCCTTAAGCCAGAGTTTCTGAAAACCAGGCAAAAATCGAAAGGCAAAAAAAAGAACGGCTCTGGAATTCATCCGAAGTATCGTCGAGGAATCACGTCAGTAATGCTTGGCTCGGAAGATACGCAAGAGAAGTCCAATTTTGCAAGGGCAATCCGGGCAATCCTAAACTGCCGAACCACACTTCGGCGGCGGTGGGCTTTCAATTCCCAACAGCTCTTGCAGTCGATCATTCAGGGAATCAAGATCCAATATCACTTGGTCGTATCTTTCCATCAGGGAACTCAATGTGGCTATTTCCTCTGGCGCAAACGCAACATTCTCGTAATCGGAAGAAGTGCCAACTGTAACGGTCGTGGTGATTGATAGCATTTCGATGATTCCTGAAAGTGCAAATGAACTTTCGGATTTCTCGTCCCAACTGCTTGTTGGAGTGTATGCAATTGCAGTTCATTCCATTTGTTGGGATTGAGCTATGTTTAGCCACTCGGCAAGCTTTTCCTTGGGAGTCGATCTTAACGGGCCAAACGGCGATTCTGGTTCCCTTTTGCCAAGATCATTGACGGTTTCCAACAGGCTCGAATTAGCTTGGAGTCCTTAGGACACAGGGCTTCTCTCGATATGCAAATGGAGAATCAAAATGAGAAAACGGTCAAAATATGTATCTGTGGTTATGGCGTTGGTATTGGTCGGATTTGGTTCATTTGCGTTCGCCAAACCGAAACTTAATGCCCAGCGGGTCAATCGGGAACCAGGTTGGTCAGGCCCAATCGTATTACGTGGTGGAGCAAAAGAGGCGAACGAAAACATACCAATTCTAGAGAGAAATTATCGACCGACGCACGTTTATGGCAACATGACGCGGCGCCATCATTATCGCGGAACGGTGATTCCTAGCCACCGCGATCGCGTTGAAATGCTGCAAGCGATCGTTACGAAACAACCAGTCGGCCAAAAATACGTGAAAAATCGATATCGGTAGTGTGGTTAGGGAAATGTTGATAGTGGCTTGACGAAGCGACAATTCCGCCTAAACTTCGAACTCAAGTCCTCGAAAGTTGAAATTTGCGGCCGTGGCGAAATTGGCAGACGCGCTAGGTTGAGGGCCTAGAGCCCGCAAGGGTGTGGAGGTTCGAGTCCTCTCGGCCGCATTTGATTTTTTGCATGTTATCACGTGGTCGAGTGGGCGCTGCCACTCGACTAATGATCGACACCGCTCGCTAATATCGCGGGAAGTTGCTCACAAGCCGAGGCTTATCTATGACGAGGAATTGAAAAAGTTAAAATGAGAATTGAAAAATGCAAAATTTAGCGACACTTCTCGCTGTTCGCACGCTCGTGTTGTCGTAAGGTAGGGCGGGATTGTCGTTTAACCGCGTCCGAAAACCGGGGCTAACGCCCATCGGCTGATGTTATTTGCTGAAAACACATTAAATCAGCAGTCTCCTAGGGAGGTGGTCAGAACCCTCAGCATAAAGCTGACGGCATGAAAGAATGCCGCCGAATTCATTTCGGCGGATCGTTACCATCAGCCTAGCAGTGGTAGGCTATTACGGTCAGCTACCCCCGGTGTGAAACCGGCGGCTTGTCGCGCTCTTCGCTCGATCGAGGCTAGGTTGAATGTCAACTTCCCCCGGTGTGAAACGCATCGCTCCGCGTATTTCGATAAGCTGTAGTCGCGGCCCGATGGGCACGCGGTTAAACGAGTTGTTGAACTTCATCGAGTAAGTACATGTCAACACGTCAACACCACATCCATCACTTACATTTTGCATTTTCCAATTCTCATTTTAACTTTTCCAATAGTCTTTAATCGCCCTATGATATCGATCATGTGTGCCCGACTTGTGATCGACGCCTTCATCGTTTTGGTGGTTCCGATTCGCGGACACTGGTTCCGTGCTCAGGATGTAATACAAGCAACGAAATGCGTTGAGTAGTATCCAGATCGTTCGTGCTCAAGGAAGTGTAGTCAAACTGCCCCCGCAAGTCTGTGTACCCGTCCTTGTAGAACTTGACGGTGCCAGCATTGTTCCGTGAGTAGACCTTAATGTAGGCGCCCTCTAGCGGCTGTAGACCTTGCTTGGTCAAAACCTGCAATCGTCCCATGTTCGGCGAATGGTTGACGACCAATGAGTTGGCGTACGTAGCTAAAGTTCTTGAGAGACCACCACCCGAAACCTCAATGACTAAATTCTTATTCTTAAGTTTTGCCGGAATCTCCAGATTCAAGTCCTTCGCTGAAACCGAGTTTTCTAACCTTATTGCCTCGGAGAAATTCGGCTCAATCATATTCAACCGCTCACCGCCTTGCTGTGCAAATGGTTTGCGACTGAAAAGCAACTCCACATCCATCAGGTAGAACTTCACGTCGATGTTCGCCAAGTTCCGATGACGCAGAACGATCTTTTCGCCCTCTTGAATCAAATCCAAAACCGGCAAACTGGCCGACTCATTGATGTTCTGCTGTTCACGGGCTCCAGACAAAAGTCGGTTGGCCGGATCGGTTTTCCAGTCCTCGGTTTTGGCGATATCAACAGTTTTTCCAGCCTGAATCGCTTTGCGTTCCGCGATCTGCGAACGCACTTGACCAAACCAATCACGCCAACGTGGATTCGGATAGCTAACGTACTTCTGCGATCGATTGTCTGCTTCATCGTAATTGCCCTGCGTCAAGTCGAGGTACGCGGCGAAATAATCGTGCTGCAGTTTGCTTTCAAGTTTCGACGCATCGATCTTTGCGAAATGAGCGATCGCTTCTTCAATTCGATTTTGGAGAAGCATGTAATAAACCAACCCTAGGCGTTGTTCCGGCTCGATGGCTTTTTGATGTCCAAGAATTCCCATGAACCGTTCGTATTGCAGGGCGAGTCCGTCGTTGAGAATCACTCGCTTCGGACCCAATTGATGCATTCGGGCTACTACCAATGGCCGGAAATCCATGTGTTCAAACTGCAATCGATCGACAGGCTCGACTCTCAAGAGATCGGATTCGAGCAATGGACCAGCTCGGCCAACGACGCCGGAGTTACTCTCAAGAAACTCCCGAAGCCTTGGTGCATCATTGTGTTTGAATGCGTAAGCCCAGAGTGTTGGGTTGTAAATGCCGTAGTCTGTCAGTCGAGCCAGACTTGTTTCAAAAAAGTTCTTATTCGACATTCGCCACGCGATGGCTTCTAGGTTTATCTTGAACAAGTTGGCACCTTTGAGATGCGATAACACTTGATCGTCGGACCCCCACGATGCAACATATGACCACGACGACTCATCCACTGAATCGGGAGCATCGAGGACCTTCAAGTTAGTCGACGGCGAGGCAATTGCAATTCTGTCTCCGATCGCGATTTGAGCTCCATAATGCTCGAATGACCCCGACTGTGGAAAATAGAATTTGGTACTGAGTTCTTGTGTCGCAAATGGAGCAAGGTCTAGCTTTTGGCCTGCCACGACCTTTGCGTTTTCTAGCGCAATCGCTCCTTGAGGAATCTGCTGCAGGACGCTCACGCGGACCATCGTGGCACTTGGATTGGTCAATACAACGCGCAGTCGATAGACGGTTTCCTTAATAAGCGACTGTTCCTTGACGGGTTTGGCTTCTTCGCCGGTGTCGCTTGCTAAGAAAATACTTTGGCTGGCCAAAATGGTGGCTGGATCGGCGCTCTGTTCTATGCTCTGCAATCCCTGTACGAAAGCGATTGAGTCGTTCGTGATGGATGCAACCAATCGACCCTGTTCGACGCTCATCGTCGCAGGCTTTGACTCCAAGGGTAAGCCAAGTACCGCAATTGCGAGAATTGCCTCGTGGATATTGTTTGCCGCAATTTCGATGTGCTTCGTCAAGAACGGTGCGTCACCGGAATGATTCAGAAAGTCGAGCCAAAAAGCATTGGGGCGAACCAATTCCGCGGTCTGATTCGACAATGCCAAACGGAAGTAGTTGCTTTCCGCCCATTTGCGAGTCGACTCAAGAGATTGATAGAGACGCTCGGATCTTGCCAGACCTAGACTCGATCGCTTTCCCAGCATAGCTCTGTTCGCACCGGCGATCCCCGCTTTCCGGTCCATCGAGTCCTTTTTTTCCTTGCCAACTTCTTCGGACTCCATCGCGTCTGCGAAAAAAGCCATCGGCTTGTCACTTTCGAGGCCGAAGCTTGACTTGCTTTCATTATCTGATAGTCGCAGCCTGGCATCAAAGCCTAACGACACGACCTCTAAAATCCCGTCCTGGCTGTCGTCGGCAAATAACGCAGAGCTCATCAATCCTTTTGAGAATCGATGCGATTGAGCAGCGGAATCGACGGGAACCGAACCGACAAGATCGCCCATCCATCGCTTGGTGCTAGCAGACTGGCCTGCGATTCTCTTTGCAAGGAGAATTCGCTCGACGGCATTTAGTTGTGCCAGCTTCCAAGGTTGTATGTATTTCGAAATGTCCGAGCCAAGAACATAGTCGTCCATGAACTGCTTCTGCATCTTGTTGGCCAAATAGGGACGCACAACGCGATCAAAGAATGGAAGATCGTGAACAAACAAGAACAAGTTCAATTCGTGGCATGCCAAATCAGAATAGTGTCGTTCTTTTTCTTCTTGTTTGAGTGAAGACCAGTGAGTTAGACATTCAAATTTGTCGCAATCCGCATGGTTGTTCAGCAGAGAGCGATAAAGCTGGAATACGTCAGGAATAGAACTGTAGACTTTGCCTCGTGTCGATGACGCATCTCCAAGGTCAATTTTGTCTGATTTCGGTAATACGCGAACGCTTTGAATCTCAGTCAACCGATCTTTCGCAGGAAAAGCTTTGGCTAGCCGACGATCTGTAAGTTCTCGCGGTTCGTTGAGCGGAAGATGGATCGTGCGAAACGTATTACCGCTCGGGTGTACAACAATTACAGTGACGCATGTCAACCCGAGAAACGCTTTTCGATCGATCGCCAACATCCCTTTTTCGTCGCACCGACCATTGGTGAGCACAACACAGCCGCGTCTGAGGAATTCGTATTCGGGCGAGCCATCGAATGTCATTTGGTAGGAATTTTCTGCTGCACGCCCTGCCGCTCCGGGAGCGGCCATTCTGGGCGCCATCGCAGCCATCGGATCGCCAACTGCTGCGGACTGAGTTGCGTTTTGCGTAACCGCCAACTCCCATGGGTTCAAAATCGCACTTGGTTGTGGCAAAAGATTGCCGAGGTACTTTTTGTAAAACTGACGCTGTAGAACGTATTGGTATTCTTCATCTAGCTTGAGTGAGTTGATATAGAAACTTGGAATTCGCGTGCGAGCTGAGGACAAGATTGGAAACTCGGGAACCGGAAAACAAAGGCCTTGAATTGTGCGCGGTTCGTAAGCGACTGCCACTACATGCAGGCGAGTGAAATTGTCGAAATTTCCAACTTGAACCATCAATTTGTCGTCGGTCAATTTAAGATCTTCGACATGAACTGGGCGAACTCGGTTTGTTTCGAGGAGTTTCGACTGACCGATCAGCGTGTTCCCTTGCTGGCCACCCTTTACAACGGAAATGGACATCGAATGACCGGACCAATGGTCGGTAAGACGATAGGTTCCTGGCTCAAGTCCCTTGACTTTGACAAGTCCGCTTTCAACGCTGACTTTATCCGGGTGGATTGCGGAAACAACACCACCACGAAACTCAATCAGACCGATTCGAGAAAAAGGTTTGTCATTGGGACCAAGTTTCTGGGGGCCAATTTCTGCTGCGTCAGTAGTGTTCCATACCGCTTCGATTGGCTTGCCGCTGAGGGCGTGATATGCGGTTGGCCAAGTGGGCCTTAAAATGGCAAGACTAAAGTCACGAGGATTGATCAAATCAGCGGACGCTTTGAAACGTTCGACGTTGGGAAGTGGTCCGAGGTCGACGACGCCCAATTCGTTAGTTGCCAAACGAACGCTGTTCGTTGGCCCAATTCCGAAGAGTTTGAATTCCAACTGTACTGGAATTCTTGCTCCTGGCTCTCCGTTGCGACCACGGACTTCCAGCAGATTACCTGTGTTCGTTTGCGTTAAATAAAAGTCGCGAACTTGGGCCGTCTTTGCCATTCCGTTAATGGTAATCGCATGAGAAGCTACTACCGGAACGCGGGAGTCGTTGCTCAATTTGAGCACTTGGCCACTTAGGGAGATTGCAATGCTTGCAAGTCGCTGCGATACCAAAAACGTGTGCACCAGCTCACCGTTGTCGGCTAATTTGACTTCAGGAATTGTCTGCGTTGCAGCGATCCCATCCAAATCGGTGGATGTAATAGTCAGCATGGGTTTCTCAAGTTGGGCGAGCGAAACCATTTGCCCATTGCATAGTAAGTTTGGCCGAATGACAACGCTTGCTTTGGCGCCCGCCAGCAGCGATTGCGGATCCAGCAAGTAGCCAGCTTGCAATTGATAGTTTTCGGTGTTGTGAACGAACATTTGCACTGAAGCAATCGCGCCGTCAATCAGAATCAACGAATCTTGTCTAACTTGGCTGCCGAAAGGTATGACGATATCGCCCTTGTCGTCCGGTTCAAACTCGCGAGAACCGAAGATAACTTTAGCGGATGGCACGTGCTTTCCATCTGCGTCGAAGATACGAAAGGTGTCACCAACGTCGGTCATGCGCTGCATGGCATGCAAATGTCCTTTGTGGATAAGGGTTCGGCTGCGTTGGCCGCCTGCGAGGACATCTACGACCCACGCACCACCCCCGTCAAGCTCTGGCAGTTCAAGCACTTCGCGATGTCGCAAGTCGGCTGGCTGAGCATAAGCGATTCGTTTTTCGACGTTGGCAACAAGGCCGTCCAAATCGAGATCGGTACCGATCGGTTGCTTTAGTTGACTCAGGATGTTGCGGGCGTTGAGCCGATAGATTCTTACTAGTAGCTCTTGGACGTTTTTGAGGTCCAGGGTGAGTCGGACGGTATCGCTTGGGCGATAATAGTTTGGATTGCTTATTGCGAATTTCAGTTCGATACGGGATTGCAGTTCTCGTTGTTCGTCCGGCGTCAATTGTGCGTAAAAGGTTTTTGCGTCACCGATGCCGTAGAGGATTTTGGTAGAAGCAAAAACGCGTCGTAGAGTATCGCGGTCGATAATCGTCGAGAAAGCATCGACATGGATGTCTGTCTTAAAGAAATGTTCCAGGTATCGATGGATCAGCGACGTATCGTCGCCGATCATATCGAGCATTGTTTCGCCTTTGTAGTTGGCACTAAGGTTTACTTGAGGGCGTCGGTTTAGCTGAGCAACATATTGCTGATTGAAGAACGGACGATTGTTTGGCAATTTGATATAGCGTAGAAAGCGTTCGCGATCCATGTTTCCATCGCGTTCGTCGAATTGAAGTCGGTTGTAGAGGACGGCAGCGATAAGACTGTTTTGCGATTCTGGCAGACCAGTGACAAAGGTCTCAAGTGAAGTCAGGTGATCGCGTAGAACCCTGCGGTCTTCCAATGAAGAATCGTCGTTTGGACGGATGCGACGCAATCGAGCCTGGACGAATGCGTTGGATTCGATCAATTTTGGAATACGCTTTTGGAGATCCAACAATTGCGCGGTGGTCAATTGATTGTGAATCCCAGCCCACCCGAAGCCTCTGGAGTCGGGCATATTGAGTTCTCGCTCAATGATCTCGATCAATCCTGGCGCATCGACGCGGTCGATGCGCTCTAGCCAAGTTCTTGTCGTGGCTGGTTGATTCAACAACGGTCCAAGGTGTGCAAGGGCCACGTTTTCGATTGCGCCTGGATTGTTGACGTGAGATTGGAGAATCGTTTTCCAGTTAATAGCATTTGGATCCAGTTTTGTTGGCAACTCAGCGGCTTCATCCTTTCGAGGTGCTGGATGATCGATATTGAATCCAAATTCGGAACGAAGGTAATCGAGGGTCGCTTTTGAGTTGGAGTTGTATTCCAAGATAAACTGCCGTGTTTGCATCCGTTTCGTCTGTTCGTTCAGACCAAATTTTGCGATCCATGCCTCGAGATGCCCTCGTGCCTCAGGGATTTTCCCGATCGTTTGGCAATGCAAGCAATGATAATAGAAATAGGTGTCCGTTCCGGGAATTAGTTCTTTCAAGGCGGCGTCCCGGTTTTCGGCAAGCGCAAACCGTTCGCTGAATCCAATTTCCTGGGATGTAGCCATGCATGTACTCGAAAAGTCAATGATCGAAACGCAGAAACAGAGGCCAATCGCACGATTGAAAATGAACATGGTTTTACCCGATACTGAGGTCACGAAGAGACTTGAATCGCTTGAATAGACGAACTGCTGAAGCGTCAGTTCCTAGAAATACAGCGAAACAACAAAAGAATAGCACATGAAACGTACGTCCTGCCTGCCGGGCAGGACTTTGATCTGCGTGCTTTGCTGTTAGGCGAGCGGCAGTTTGAAATCTACCTGTAATAAGTTGGGTGGCACGTCTTGAGGTACGTTCGGGCGTGTGAGTCGCTAGAAAGATAGGGGTAGGAAAGCCGCATTGAGTTGCGGCTCCCCTCCCTCCGAACCGTACAGGCGGTTCTCCTGCATACGGCTCTCCGGTCAGCAGGTT
>JAYTVL010000152.1:0-6879 GCA_043744075.1 Pirellula sp.
TCGATCATAAGTCGGGCTGAACCGGACGCTAGCGCGTTGCGGCTGATTAGCCGAAGGGCGCTAGCCCACGGTTTGCTGACCATGTTGTGATCGACGCCCTAGGCACATCCAATGCTCCAAAAACGGCGAATTCCACTACGGGACGTTTGTACGCAACCATTGGAGGATAGGTTCGCCTTTGGCATATCCAGGTTGTTTTTCGATTTTCGCTTGACGCTCCAACGGAGCAAAGGCGGTTTCAAGCTGTTTTGGGAAAAAAACAACTGCCGCTGCTAGCTTTCGATCCGTGTGCTGTGTTTGTTGGTCGATGTTTTCTGCTTGGCTCATAAATTGCTTGGCTTCCGTGTTTTTTCCGCACCACACGGCTCCAACCGCTGCCTGCAATTGGATTTGGGCGGAACTTGGGTAAAGATCTGCAGCCTTTGCAAAGAAATCGTTTGCGAGCTCTTTCCTTGAAATTAAAGAGCTTATTTCGCCGCCTTGATTTCTTTCCGACTCTGCCAAAATCGCATTCCATTTCCCACATTCTGCGTACGATGTCCATTGATTCGGATCTCTCTTCAGAAACTCCTTGCAACAGACATCGAAAACATCGATGTACTTTTGCCGAGTCGTCGACGACAGATCGCTTCGCTGAAGTACCTCAACACATCGATTCGCGGCCAAAGAAGGCAAGTCCAGATCGAATGGATCAATCTTAACAATTTCAAGCCACTGGCTTGGCTCTTGGACCGCAGTCGGATTGTTCGAAACAGCGCTAACAATCGCCGCAGAACCCAAGACTGGCAAACACATGGTCCTTGCAAAATCTGCCGCAGCAATCGTCACTAGCAAAAGTCCTGATACACGAGAAAGTTGAAAACGAACACTAGGGGTTTTTCCAACGTTATCGAATTTGATGGAGTATGTTCCAAACGCTAACCCGACTAAAACGCAAACACTGTTCATCAATCCGGGTTGCATCCAACCGCCCGACGCAAGCAAATGGACAAACATCACAGATGCCGATAGAAGACTAACAAAACGGATTTGCTGGTCGTCGGTTAGCCAATGCGATCGTTCAATCAGGACAAACACCGAACAAGCGACTCCAATAAACAAAATGCTGGACACGAGCGTGTCGCCATCGCTATTGAAAAGCCCAAACAGCAATATTCCAACGCAACCAAAAAAACCGCCAATGACAATAGAATTGATTGATTCTGCTTTCCCTCCAAATGGACTTTCGCCGTGTTCGCGTTGGCTGCGACTCAAGTCGAGCATCTTCAAGAATAATATCGTGAGAATCGCGATGAGGATTGCGAGGAGCGGCAAGCCCCCAGCCGCGGCTGTTTCAAAAACGAAATTATGCGGATCAGCTGGCGATTCAGATGCTGTAATGACCTTAACTCGATTGTAGTTTTGTTGAAAGTTTGCGACTCCATATCCCGTCCATGGTTCAGCTCGAATCAATGCAATCGCGCCTCGCCAATAGTCAAACCGGTAGGATAGTGACTTCCCCGCTTCTGCAACGATCATTGGATCGCGAATCAACACTCCACCAATAGAAAGGATGCACAAAATCGCGAAGGCGGCCATCCAATGTCGAAATCGTTTTGCCAACGCCCATCCGCCTTGTCGAACCGCTGGGAAAAAAAAGCCGGAAACGAGCAAACAAACTATCGTCGCCAACCAGGCTGATCGGCTCTTTGTTAATAAAAGGGTTACAAAGAAACTACCCATTAAACCCAGACTCAAAATCAGTGAAACCCAATTGACCCTCAGTGCCGTTCCATTCACTCTCGCTGCACGAGAAAGTACCGAGTGCGCGGCGGCCTGACTGCCTAACAATAAAACAAGAAATACCAACCAGATCGCCATCAAACCAGCCAGGGAGTTCGTCAAAGCAAACGGACCTGTCGGCTCCAAGCTCGCCAGACGATTCGATAACTGCATGGCCTCTGAAGTACCGGCAACGGCTCCCATTTCCGCGAACAACGAATTTGGATCGGATGCGAACCGCTGCCTTAACGCAGGCATGCTTATAAAGTACTGATAGCTTGCGTATGCCACGGTTCCTGCAGCGGAACTCAACATCAATGCAATCAACGTCGAGGCTATTCGATATCGTGAGCTAAGCCTCACTATGGAAAGCGTCAGAATCCCCTGGGCAATCCATTGCCAACATCCGTTGTATGCAAACCTTGCGTTTCCTCGACCGGGCACCAAAGTGGTACAAAGCCACAGCCAAAATCCAAAAAGGACAAACGCCGTACATAGGTGGCATAGGCTTCCTGCCGGTGATTTGAAGTCCACAGGCTGGAAGCCTATGCCACTGGGCGTAAGCACAGAATCGATTGCGACGAAAATCCCAATTCCCATCGTCAGCAAGATGAATGGTAGCGAACTTCCCAATGAGACACTGGTCGCATCGCAAGGGTTCATCTGTGAGGAAACAAGACAAACTGCCACCAAGAAACATGCCAACTGCGATGGCAATAAGTATACCCAAGATGAATTAAGCTCGCGGGTCAGGTCCAGTTCTTTGCTCATTTGGTTTCAACTAAGAAGAACCTGTATGATTCGAACCGGCAAGGCCTTCTAAAACACCCACAAGTGCAACCATGCAAACCACGATCGACAAAACTATCACCGAACCCCAAATATCTGTTCTGGGCAACAGCAACGCTCCGAGCGAGCAAGTGACTGTAGCAAGATATATAGTAGTCACCGCCTGCTTCTTGGTCATCCCAAGGTCAACCAAGCGATGCGAAAAATGACGCTTATCCGCATGAAATGGACTGCGCCCCTCCCGAATTCGGATCCAAATAACGCTCAACATGTCATAAAGCGGTATTGCTAAAACACACAAAGGAGCAAGAACAGCATGTGGAGTTGCACCTTTTGCGCCCGTGTATGTCGATAACAGTGATGCAATTGCAATCCAGTAACCAACGAAATAACTTCCAGCATCTCCCATAAAAATCGATGCGGGTGGCCAATTGTGTTTAAGAAACCCAAGTAGCGCACCAAACAATACCAACAGCATGGCAGCCACAAACAACTGTGGCTGTCCGCGCGACGGGTCAGGTGAAACAATCAGCATCAGCGCAAGCATCGCGCAGATGATCGCAGCGACTCCACCGCTCAAAGCGTCCATGTTGTCCAACATGTTGAACGAATTGATAAGCATGACAATCCAAATAACGCTCAAAATAGAAGTTAACCATGGTACGCCTATGAAGGCCGTCAGTTGTAGATTCTGCCAATAAACCACAGCTCCTGCGACGATGAACTCTATCGCCAATCGAGGTTTCCAAGGCAAAGAAAAAAGGTCATCGAGCAATCCTAATATTGTCAGAATGGTGCCTCCGCCAAGAAGAACCCAGATTTGAAAAGATTTGGACTCTAAGCCAGGTAAATGCTCCTGCAATCGAGCTGGAATCCAATCCTTGCCCATCAAATCATTTCGAGAAAGGAAAAACAATCCAACGGTACCAATTAAAAAAGTCGCGGTCACACCAAGCCAGATGCCAAGTCCGCCGCCGAGTGGAACTGGCACCGTGTGGATTTTTCTATGATTCGGTTTGTCGAGTAGTCCCAGCGATTCGGCATATCGTTTTATTAGCCCAACGGACAACACAGAGATCAAGAAAGCCGGGAGGACCGTTACTAGCAACACCCCACAGATTTGCAACCAAAAAGAAACGGTTCGGTTGCTATCCATGGATTCCCAAGATTCGATAATTGTCCAAATGAGCGTTCATTCGCGTTCCGAGTTTAAAACCATCAAAGGAAGTCCGGCTGCGGAAAGTCGGACCTACGTAGGGAAGCAATTCTTCTGGCCAAGTACTTGCGGCCTTCACCAAAGAATACTCGAAAGTCCTCCCGTTGGTAGTCTGGATAAGTCCACGGCAACGGCTGCCATTGTTGATCGCGGAAAGCGAGCGTTACTTCCGCATAAACCCCGTCCTTTAGATAGATACGATGTTCGCGATTCTTGGTGGACGCCAATACCAGCTTGGTCATCGAGATATAGCCAGGATCTATGTTAAGCGGTCGTTCAATTTCAAATGCGGTACTTTTGGCTAGATCCCTTTCCCAAACATGCGACATCAACTTGTGTTCCGACAATTCCGCTGGATCGTACCAATTTGCAAGAATCGCAAACTGCTTCTTCAACTGATCTCCCATGGTGGATCGGTAATACTGCGACTCGGTAAACGCAAAGGACGGGCTGACTATCGCAATCGGAGACAGCCGTGAAGAAACCCTTTCCCAAAGCCACTCAAGCGCCGAGTCGTGCCTACTGAATGCGGCGATGATCTGCAAGCACGGTGGATGAACCTTTGCATTCCCCATTCCTTGGACGTCTACTTCTTGTTTTTCTTTTTTGGGCGATTGGAATCCGCCGCATCTGCCGCTTTCGCTTTCTGAAGACTTATCTGGGCATCCACGTATCGTCTTTGAATCTTGCTCGCTTCGCTGCGAGACTTCCTCAGCTTCGTGTCGTTGTCGGCAATTTCCTTTTCCATTTTCTCGATTTCAGCTACTGCCTGAACGACTTTCCGATCTTTCTCTACTTCACCGGTCGGCAAAAGCTTTCGCTTTTTCTCTAATTCCGATTGCTGAGCCGCAAGCTGTTTTGTCGCCTCGATAGCTTGTGGGTCTTTCTCAATGGCTTCATTCTCTATTTCGAGCGGCTTGACGATCACGACTGACAGAACTTTAAGTTTATCATCAATGTTGTTAATCACATTTTCTATATCATCATGCAATAATTCTCTAGCTTTTTTTGCTTGATCCGCAGCATCTTTGGCTTGAATCCATGTGGGGGTCTTTTGAAGCTGCAGGCGAAGCTTAGCCGCAATTTCCTCCAACGCAGCCCCAGCTTGCCGAACTTTTTTCAAAGCTTCCGGGATACCCAACTTTGCGCCTAACCGATCCTCGGCTTCCTCGCGAGCTTCACGGGCTTTCTTTTTTAGCTTTGGCAGCGCTGATTGTGATCTTTCCAGACTGCCCATTTCGGACCGCAATTCCTTTTGAATCGCGGAAAGTTCTTTCTTAGCTTCTGCTAATGTTCGCTCTGCTTTGGCGACGCGCTCATTCTCCCGCCGTTCATCTTGCTGTGGGCTGCTTCCCTTTTGTGCAAAAGAGCTCCGCTCCATTGTCACGATTGACACAAATACAAAAATTGAGGTGAAAAAAATGCGTTTCATTGCGGATGCTCAAAAAATGAATCGAGTGAAATGACGATAAACTCCTACATCGTACGGTCTGTTTTCGATCGTCTTGCGAATTGAGTACTTCAAACAAAAAAATTCGCAAAAAGATGTACAAAACTTCGGCAATGAACCATAATGCGGTCCGTTCATTTCTCAACCATAGACCACCAGACGTGTAGACCGTTTAAGACGATTGTACTCAAAATGGGGTTTGGTAAAGAGATGTTTGATATAGGGTTGAGAAAAAACTTGTCCTGGATTGGCTTCGCAAATCATCCTGAGCAATGATTCTGCGTGGTTTCGAAATTCGCTCACCCTTCGTTGCTAGCTAGGAATTTGATGTTGCGCCGACGAAGTCAAAGAAGACATACTGTCGTCGATTCCGACGAGGAATCTGACTTGAAAGCCCGTAGCGGTCTTCGGCTTGCGCACAAACAAACAGTGGATGGTCAGAAACCAGCTAGATCGTCTCCGCTCCCTTACAATATCATCGTGCCGACTCAGCGACGGGAACGCGCGACCGAAGGATTGATAATGGGATGTGCGATAGCTGAGGCCTTGTCTCTAGCTCGTGCCGGAATTCACCCTCGTGTTGGGCTCAAGCTTTTCGGACGGAACCCACTCCAGTTTCAATTCCAACCCGGAATAGGTGTAACTAGTCATCGTACACATGCTCTGCTAATGACGTTTCAAGCAATGTTGCAATCCAAATGTGATCCGAACATTTTTGCAAAGAACCTCAAAAACCGAATCGCATGGTACCAGCGCGCATTTCCGTTCCGGCACACTTACATACACATTAGCCGACTTATCGGTCGAATCAACCAAAAGCAGCTGAATGATTCAATGACGTTCGGATTGGCTGACGATCCTCTCGTACGATCTTTGGTGTTAAGCGTTATGCTTCAAGGTTGCGCGGATTCCGCGACGACTTGGTATCAAGTTGGGGTAGGGATTTCACATGCAGACACGCGCGTTCTGCATGCAAGCGTGCTCGTTGGCTATGCCGCCCAACTTGCTCAAATGACGGACCATCAAACGCTTAATTCATCTGAAATCCTAGGCCGTTTGATTGACGTGATTGACGAACCAGAACTAAAGTCAATGCTGTTAGAGGCAAGCGATGCTTTTGCTCAAAGCAGAACGGTGGCTTCCTTTGCAAGACAGCAGGGATGGGGAAACGGTCTTCCCTCGGACATTTTTGCATCTAGCATAATCGGCATCTACGCATGGTTACGGCATCCAAAACGTTTTCGCAACTGCGTGGAACGCACAATCATGCTTGGCGGTGCATGCAGCAGCGCAGCGGTCGTCGCGGGATCATTATCAGGGATTTCCTTGGGCAAGAAAGGAATTCCACCTGAATGGTTGAGTCGCTTCACTCTCTATCCCCATTCAAGTCAATGGCGAGAAAAATTGATTGAGCGGGTCAAGGACTGGCCACATGGAGTAGACGATATACATAAGACACTTGCTATGCCATCGTCATATTTGGGACAAATGGCAAGAAACGTTTTGTTTTCGGCTTTTCGCATAGTGCACGGATTGATTCGGTTCCCCATGCGATTAACTCAATTCAGCGTTCTCAAACCCAGGTCACGAGACTGGTAGGCTTGTGGTCTGGGACAGCTAAAGATTAGGGTAGTGGACGAGGCTACGAGTCCCGTATGCGACG
>JAYTVL010000153.1:0-6878 GCA_043744075.1 Pirellula sp.
CGTTCCAGTTCGCGAAACCCACGAGAAAGTGATCAACTACACGGTCAAACGACCTGTGTACGAAACACAATCCAAGGAAGTGAACTACACCGTGATGACACCTGTTCGTGAAACACACGAAAAGGTTGTCAACTACACGGTTATGAACCGAGTCATGGAAGCCCGTGAGCAAGTAATCAACTACACGGTCATGGTTCCAGTGACAGAGACCAGGGAACGAACTGTAAACTACACAGTAACCAACCCTGTCAACTACACCAAGACTGTAACAGTCAACGGTGGCAGCTGGCAGACGACTTCGGAAGAAGTTGCTGGTCCAATCGTTCGCAAGACAGTTCGTGAGCCAGGTTCTTGGTCATTTGACCCATCGACCTGCCGAAACGTATACTGCCCAGGCTCGTGCCATGTAGAATGCGTTCAGTGCCCACCTAAGACGATCTGCAAGAAAGTCTGGGTTCCATCCTGCGAAACCAAGGAAATCAACTGCACAAAGTACGAAACACAGTGCTTGACCAAAGTCGTTCCTTACACTGTAACCAAGTGCATTCCTGAGTGCCGCACCAAGACGGTCACTCACAATGTTTGCCGAATGGTTCCAGAGTGCCGCAGCAAAGTTGTAACATACACAACTTGCAAGATGGTTCCAGAATGCCGAACCAAGACTGTATGCTTCAAGACATGCACAATGGTTTGCGAGCAGAAGAGCAAGGTTTGCACCTATACCACTTGCCGAATGGTCCAAGAATGCCGTCAAAAGACTGTATGCTACAAGACCTGCCATATGGTTTGCGAGCAAAGAACTAAGGACGTTTGCCATACAACTTGCAGCATGGTCTGCGAGCAAAAGAGCGTTCCTTACACCTACTCAACTTGCCGAATGACTACCGAATGCCGTACCAAACTAGTACCTTACACTGTATGCAAAGCAGTTCCATACTGCACAACGGTTAAGGTTGCTCGATGCGTACCAGTTCAAGTACCTTACACCTACACTCGATGCGTTGCTAAGACTGTCTGCGAAGAAGTCCCAGTAACAGTATCTTGCGGAAACGGTGCTGGTAACGGATGCAATGCATGCGGCAATGGTTCAGGCAACGGATGCAACGATTGCGGCAACAGCTCAGCAAACGGTTGCAACAATTGCGGTAACGGAATTGGTTCGGGCAACGGTCTGTTCAACGGACGTCTGCGAGGCCTACTCCGTGGCTTGCGATGCAACGGCGGATGCAACAGTGGCTGTGCAGCAGCTTCTGATTGCGGATGTAATGCAGCTCCAGCATGCGGATGCTAATTAAAAAATCGATCGACTGCAGTATCGCTTGAACGAATCGCAACGCAGGATCTGTAACCCTGAGTTGCGATGACGAACTAGCGAAAAACAAGTCGCAAAAATAGAAAAGAACGGCTGGTGTCCTTGGGCACCAGCCGTTCTTTTCGTTTTGAGTCACGTTCAAGTCCCACGATTGCTGAAAAAACGCATAATGGTAGCTAAGCACCAAGCCCGCACAGTGGCTAAACACCAGGCCCGCACCGGTAGCCTCAAAGCATAACAATTCACAGTTCAAGCCTGTGGTATTCCCGATTGCGTTGGACCTCAAATCCACGCCCATCGCATCGCTCTGAGAGGCTGTGATTTTATTTTATTCGACTCACCGGACGGCTTGCGCCGTTCCGCTACCAAACGATCGCGGCAGGGCGCGAGTCCTCCGGTGACCCACGCATTTTATCGCAACGCTCCGAGAGGCTGTGATTTTTTTGAATCCGAAGAAAGTACTCGTCACACTCCGTGTGACGGGTACTACATATCTACGATGCCGCGCGAGGCATGTCAGTTGGCATCGGAGCTAACAGCTGGACGCCTCTTTGCCCTTGCTTTGCTTTTGCGTTGGCTTGTTGCTGCAAATACACACAAAATCTGCGAGTAGCCATTAATTCATTGGTAAGTCGTTCGATGCGCTGGACATTTGCGAATTGTTCTCCCAATGCATGCAACGCTGAATCGTCGTTAGCGGATTCTGTTGCTTGCTTTAATGCCGCTTCCGTTTTTCGTCGACTTGCGGCCTCAAGTTCCAAACGGTTTTGAAGTTGAATGGATTGTTCGCCCAACTGCGATATCGTCTGTTCGCATTGTTGCAGCCGAGATTCCGCCAGCTTACTATTCAGTTTTGATACACGAAGACATCGAATCGAGTCATCTAACGCATTCTGCAAGTATTTGAGACGACTAATCGTTGCGTCGCGTTCTGCCAATGATAGCTCATGCGACGCTTTCATTATTCCAAGTTCTGTTGCCGCTTCGGCTTGCAACTCAACCAACTGTGATTTCTGCTGTTCTGAATCTAACAGGGAACTTTGTGACTGGGCATATCTGAATTCCGCTTCGCGGCCATATTGTTCCAACTCCGCGATCTTGGCTGCATGTTCGGTTAGATTGCCATCTAGTCGGATGATGGTTAAGTCACGCTTTGCTGTTGATCGCTCATACGACTCTACTACTGCCTTAAGCTCTTTTGCCGCTGCAGCTTGCAACGCAACCAATTGGGATTTCTGCTCTTCTGAATTTAACAAGCAACTTTGTGACTGAGAAAATCTGAGTTCCGCTTCGAGGCCATATTGTTCCAACTCCACCATCTTGTTAGCTTGTTCAGCTAGTCTGGCTTCCAGCCGAATGATGGTAGAGTCACGTTTTGACGCTGATCGCTCATGGGCCGCTGCTAATTCCTGAAGTTCTGTTGTCGTTGCTGCATGCAACACAACCAATTGGGATTTCTGCTCTTCTGAATCCAGCAGCGAACTTTGAGCCTGAGCAAATTTGAGTTCCGCATCGCGGCCATATTGTTCCAACTCCGCGATCTTGTTCGCTTGCTCAGCTAGACTGGCTTCCAGCCGAATGATTGTTAAGTCACGTTCTGAGGCTGATCGCACATGCGCTGCTGCGAATTCCTTAAGTTCTTTTGCCGCTGCGGCTTGCAACGCAACCAATTGGGATTTCTGCTCTTCTGACTCTAACAGAGAATTTTGAGCCTTAGCAAATTTGAGTTCCGCATCGCGTCCATATTGTTCCAACTCCACCATTTTGTTTGCTTGCTCAGCTAGATTGGCTTCCAATCGTACGATGGTTGAAGCATTTTCTGCCGTTGATCGCTCATATTCTGCTGCTAATTCCTGAAGTTCTGTTGCCGTTGCTGTATGCAACGCAACCAATTGGGATTTCTGCTCTTCTGACTCTAACAGAGAATTTTGAGCCTTAGCAAATTTGAGTTCCGCATCGCGTCCATATTGTTTCAACTCCACCATCTTGTTTGCTTGCTCAGCTAGATTGGCTTCCAATCGTACGATGGTTGAAGCATTTTCTGCCGTTGATCGCTCATGGGCTGCTGCCGATTCCTGAAGTTCTGTTGCCGTTGCTGTATGCAACTCAACCAATTGGGCTTTCTGCTCTTCTGACTCTAACAGAGAATTTTGAGCCTGAGCAAATTTGAGCTCCGCTTCACGTCCATATTGTTCCAACTCCGCGATTTTGGCCGCTTGCTCAGCTTGACTGGCCTCCAATCCTGCGATGGTTGAAGCACATTCTGCCGTTGATCGCTCATGGGCTGCTGCCGATTCCTTTAGTTCTGTTGTCGTTGCTGCATGCAACTCAACCAATTGGGATTTCTGCTCTTCTGACTCTAACAGGGAACTTTGTGACTGGGCATATCTGGTTTCCGCTTCGCGTCCATATTGTTCCAACTCTGCGATCTTGTTAGCTTGTTCGGCTAGACTGGCTACCAGTCGGATGATGGTAAAGTCACGTTCTGACGCTGATCGTTCATGCGCTGCTGCCGATTCCTTTAGTTCTGTTGTCGTTGCTGCATGCCACACAACCAATTGCGATTTTTGCTTTTCTGAATCTAACAGCGAACTTTGAGCCTGAGCAAATTTGAGTTCCGTATCGCGGCCAAATTGCTCCAACTCCGCGATCTTGGCGGCTTGCTTAGCTTGACTGGC
The DNA here is from genome assembly GCA_043744075.1 of Pirellula sp. GTDB lineage: Bacteria > Planctomycetota > Planctomycetia > Pirellulales > Pirellulaceae > JBKCUI01. Next base: position 3,991 of record JAYTVL010000153.1, read on the forward strand.
CTCCAATCGTACGATAGTCGAAGCACATTCTGCCGTTGATCGCTCATGCGCTGCTGCCGATTCCTTAAATTCTGCTGCCGTTGCTGCTTGCAACACAACCAATTGGGATTTCTGCTCTTCTGACTCTAACAGCGAATTTTGAGCCTGAGCAAATTTGAGTTCCGCATCGCGGCCATATTGTTCCAACTCCGCGATTTTGGCCGCTTGCTCAGCTTGACTTGCCTCCAATCGTACGATGGTTGAAGCACATTCTGCCGTTGATCGCTCATGCGATGCTGCCGATTCCTTAAATTCTTTTGCCGTTGCTGCATGCAACTCAACCAATTGAGATTTCCGCTCTTCTGAATCTAACAAAGAACTTTGAGCCTGAGCATATTTGAGCTCCGATTCACGTCCATATTGTTCCAACTCCGCGATCTTGGCTGTTTGCTTAGCTTGACTGGCCTCCAATAGTACGATGGTTGAAGCACATTCTGTCGTTGATCGCTCATGCGCCGCTACCAACGTGGTTAATTCTGTTGCCGCCGCTGCATGCGACTCAACCAATTGCGATTTCTGTTTTTCTGACTCTAACAAAGAACTCTGGAGTTGAGCAAATTTGAGCTCAGATTCACGTCCATATTGCTCCAACTCCGCGATCTTGGCCGCTTGCTCAGCATGACTGGCTTCCAATTGGCGGATGGTTGAGTCACGTTTTGACGCTGATCGCTCATGCGCCGAAATTGAATTCGCGAACTTCGCTGACGCTTTTGCTTGAAGTTCGACTAACTGCTTATTTTGACGCTCGGTCTCATAGTGGGCGTCGCGACATCTGGAAAACTGTTCGTCATAATGCCTTTCAATCCCGAGGAATTTCCGCTCCTTGAAGGCAATTGACGCTTGAAGACATTTGATTTCATCGACAGACGTTTGCTTTAAAGCCGCAAGTTCCTTTTTGGCAATTCTTGTAGCGTTTATTGAATTGACTCGATGTGTTGCATCAGTCTTTTGCTGCAGTTCTAGTCTTGCGACTTTGATTAGTGCCCTGGCCAGCTGATCTTTTGTTTCCGTTTCAACACGAAGAAACTTCGTAAGTTGTTCTGCGTGATGGTCTTTCCCTTCGCGATCTTGCCGTTCAAGTTCGGCAATTTTTGCCTTCAGTTCTATCTCAACGCAGGCAGAAACCGGTGCTTCGATCGACCTCTTCCGCTTCGAAGTGTTCGAGTTATTCTCTGTCGGCTGAACTGACTCAACCAATTTGGCTAAGGCATCCAACGACTCTGAGTGCTTTGAATTGGCGGATGTCTTAGCGGATGCGACTACGATTCGAGAGCTAGGTTCGCTATCTTGCCACCACATGCGTCGACTCCATTGTCGATTGATAAAATTCTCGCGTAAATCATTATCGTCGACAAAAACAGGGCTAGTTCTTTGCGTAATTTTGCAAGTTTTTTCCCTTTTGCCGTCATAATCCTAATTCCAGCAGATTTTGTGAAGAGTAAACTACTTTGGTGCTTCTGGCGAAACGTAGTCGCGTCCTTCGCGTCGCGATGTTTCAAACCGTTTCACCGTACGACACTCAATTCAAACGTTACCTCCTTCCATCGACTATTTTCGGGAATTTAGCAAATGTTCCGCATGGCTGTTTTGATGTTCACCTTTGGCGTATTGTTGCTTTTATCGCAGGCTTTCTCGCAAGAGCCAACAATTGTCGCTGCTTTGGCTTTCACCGAAGGACCGACTACGGATCGCAACTTAAACGTCTATTTCACAGAAATCGTTACACAACGCATCATGAAACTGGGACCCGATGGAGTTTTGACGACTTTTCGTTCGAATAGCAACGTCGCCAACGGTTTGCTTATCGACCCCCAAGACCGATTAATTGCTTGTGAGGGAGCCACCTTCGAAAGGCCAGGTGTCAAAGTTAGCGGCAAGCCTCAAGTAACGAGAACAGACCTCAAGTCGGGAAAGATAGAAGTTCTAGTCGACAACTACGAAGGCAAACCATTTACAGGTCCGAATGATTTAACCATGGATTCGAAAGGTCGGATTTATTTCACGGATTTGACCGGCGCTGCAGTCTATCGCGTTGATTCTCCGGGACAAGTTGCTCGCATTCTTAATGGACCTGACGTTCAAAACCCAAACGGCATTCAAATATCTCCCGATGACCGAGTTCTCTATCTCGTCGAAGCCAATCAAAAGGAAGGGGGGGCGCGAATGATACGAGCATACGATCTCCAATCGGATGGAGGCGTGACCAACATGCGAATCCACTATAACTTTTTCCCGGGCAGAAGTGCCGATGGGATGAGCATCGATGTCGAAGGCAATCTTTATGCTTCCGCCGGTCTCAATCAGCTTCGAGGCACATCGGAGACGCTCGACACAAAAGCTGGAGTGCATGTCATCTCGCCTAAAGGAAAGCTATTGAATTTCATTCCAATCGCGGAGGACACAATTACCAACAACGCATTCGGTGGACCGGACATGAAAACGCTATACATCACGGCAGGCAAGAATCTTTATCAAGTGCGAACAAACATCGCTGGCATGCCTCGCTAGTGCGGTGTTATGTCACGGTATTTTGCACGGCTCGGCTAAGGTTTTCCCCTTTTCCCGTCAACTTAAGTATTCCAATCATGAATGTCTCGCCCGTCCCTTCTGCCGTCCGCTCAATCGCACTCTTGTTTGCCGCATCGGCGAACGTGCATACTGGAGATGATTTGAATGCAAGCGGTTGAGAATCCCGTCTGAATCCCGCAGCCTTGGAGGTCGTCCAGCTTGCCCGTCAATAAAACTGAAGGTGCGACTAAGGCGCAAAAAAGCATTAACCCACTGCTGATGCCATCTCGGTCGTTTTTAGCCCAACGGGCTTAAACATCTTAGCCCAGGGCAAAGCGCAG
>JAYTVL010000154.1:0-6854 GCA_043744075.1 Pirellula sp.
GGAACGCGCTAGCGTCCGGTTCTTTGCCGTAAACCGTGGGCTAGCGCCCTGCGGCTGATATTGCTTGACAAATTCGCAGTAAATCAACAGCCCGCAAGCCAGGTGGCACGCTTTCGCGGTGATAAAAGATCGTCCAGACCACCTAAGCCAGCACTTCTGCATTGTTGTCAAGCGTCTTCCAAGTATCCGTGAATCGCTAGCATTCGGTCTGCCCCCAATCGGTTCATCACTGATATTGCGTCTTCAGTAAAGAATTAAGACACTCCATTAACTGACCTCGTCTTAATGCAAGCAGGAAGCTTGCGAGAACCAGTCAATCGAACAGAAGGATCTGTTGTAACATGTTAAACCTAGAACGGTCCCTAATTGTACTTTTGAGTCTGCTGTTTCAGATGCAATTGGCCTCCTGCGCGAAAGCAAGTTCAACGGGCGATTGTATCGCGATCGAATTCATGTCAGACAACTGTACGCAGTGTACCGAAATGCATCGAGCAACCGAACAAGCGATTAAGAACGGCTGGGTTGTTCGGCGAATCGATACAAAACAAGAACCCCATGTAGCAATGCGTTGGCATATTACCAACGTTCCAACGACGGTTCTTGTTCGAAACGGTCGCGAGGTAGACCGGATTCTAGGCCCGATTCCATATACGGATCTCCAAAAACGGCTCACGTCTGCGTCCTCAGTCGATAGCGTTCGCAATAGTTCGGATCGACATCGAGATCGCATGGAAAACGGAGCGCCGATCGTTCGGGGGCAATCCCCGTTTGGTATGATCCCAATTGCAAGTGCAGCAGCCCTTTCCAATTCGGCTACTAATGCGGTTAACGCGTTATCCTCGATTCACCGTGATCCGCCTTCGCTTAGGGCTCAGAGCGACACATTTAGAACACAGAGCGATCCGCAGGGCGCGACGGTCCGAATTCGAGTCGAGGAGCCGAGGCATGAGTCCGTCGGAACCGGTACGATTATCGATTCGCATAACGGTGAAGCGTTGGTGCTCACATGCGGTCACCTGTTCCGCGAGAATCAAGGCAAAACGGCGATAACCGTGGAAACGTTTCTGGGCGGGCAGATTCAGACTTATCCGGCCACACTAATCGATTTTCAGGCCAAGGACATGGACATTGGCCTAATTGCTTTTAGGCCAAATGCAGCCACCCCCGTTGCGAGATTGATTCCAAAGAATCGAACTCTAAATGAAGGTCAACCTGTATTGAGTTGGGGCTGTGATCGAGGAGCTTTGCCCTCCAGACGGGACTCGCGGATTACGAAACTGAATCGCTACTTGGGCGCAGCCAATGTCGAGGTGGACGGCGAACCGGTCGAAGGTCGCAGCGGTGGTGGCCTATTTGACGAACGAGGCGAATTGATCGGAGTTTGCTATGCAGCCGATCCTGAACTAAAGGAAGGACTCTACAACGCAGCAGAGGTTGTGTACTTCGAATTGGCAAAGCTTGGCTTGCAACGACTCTTTAACGACCGGATTGATGCTCAGCAAACTCAGTCGTTAGCCAATATAACCAACACAAATCCAGTTGCGGCAGCCCCTGCGGAAATGACCGTCACTATGCGAGGACGTGATGGAAAACAGGAGCAATTTGTTATCCCGCAACCAAGCCCGCAATTGCTGCAATCGATGAGGGAAAGCACAAGGCGCTAGCTCAATTTGGCGGGTCGCGATACTGTCGATGGCAAGTAACGCAATTCTGGCTGATACGATTGAAGGTCTCGACAATATTTAGAGGTATCGGTCCAGACCTAGTGGATTTGTCCATTCGTCGAAGCGCTTCCGCGAGACTATGCCCGTCGGACTCGGACTCTCTCAGCAGCTTCTGAAATCCTTCCTGTTGCGTTCTAACATCGCCTAAACGCAACGTCTCTGCGAAGTGTTCTGCCAAGAGCAAGGCTTCATGTGCAGCATTAATTTCAGGTTGATTTGGAAAGGACTGCCATCCCAAGGCAGCGAGCTGCTTAAGATGTTCGTGCGTATGCTCCAATTCCACCATCGTCTCTGCCATCGCAGGCAGTTTTGCCGATTCCGGAAAATCCGCTCGAACTGCATCAAGCGTTTCCGAAGTAAGTTTTTGCGCTGCGGCGACCGATTGGAATAAGCCAAGATAGTTTTCGCTTGTACCAGCAAGCTTTAAAATGGCTAACGACTCCGTTGACTCAATAAGACTGGCAGAAACGCATGCAGCAGCGGCCGCCGCAGGACTACGGTGCTTGCCATGATGGCAATGGATATAAATCGGGCCGTCGAAGTCGCGAACTGCTTTGGCCAGCTCTTCGATTCGCTTCTGAGGAATTCCATTGTACCCGTGCGGAAGATGAACGTACTGCAAACCATGCTTCTTTGCGATGGCGACCTCAGGCTTGGCTCCATCCACGCTGATAATTGTTTTGACACCCAACTTCTTGAGTTCAAGAAACGCTTGTTCGCCATCCGGCCGCCCGCCAGAAATTACCTTGTTGTGAATTTGAATTGCATTGGGCAGGTGTTTTGTGGCGAGCTTGTGGGGCTCAAGCTCTGTTCGCTCCTGAGCAAAACATGAATGGATGAAAACCAAATCGAATACGAATAAAACCAAAGGGAATATGAAAAAGGTCTTCATCTTGTCATCGAATCTAGGCTTGTACTGGCGTTCGGTGGACTGTTGAAATTATAGAACAATCGTCCCAATTGTGCACGCGCTGCGGACCAATCAAAAATCCAATCAAATCACAGCGCAATACCCCTCACTCCCAGCCACTCTCCCCTAAAAAGGGGCGAGAGGAGAAAAGTCAAAGATGTGGGTAAAGATGGAATGTGACATGCATATGGTTTATAATAACTCTTCCTGCCCCTTTTCAAGTTCCCTCAAGTTCCCTCAAGTTCTTGCAGTAGCGCCAAGCGGACGCGATATCGTTTGGTTGACTTCTGTCCTGTACGCTCGCACCATCCAGCACTAATGCCATCAGAACAATACAAAACCCTCACAAGGCGTCACAACAAGCGAGCTTGGAAACTCTGGTTGCTGATGACTTGCGTTTTTTTTCTTCATGAAATGTGCAGCTTAAGATACTACGCACTCGCCGGAGATTCTATAGACTTTAACCGAGATATTCGTCCAATTCTGGCCGAGAACTGCTATTACTGCCACGGTCAAGACGGAAACAAACGGCAATCTGATTTAAGACTCGATGTTCGTGAACTTGCTCTTCAAGCCAACGCCTTCGTGCCCGGTAAGGCTGCTGAAAGTGAACTCTTGTCACGGATTTACTCTACCGACGCCGACGAGCAAATGCCGCCCCCGAAGTCTAACCGCACGATCTCGGTCGAACAAAAGCGATTGCTTGAGAGTTGGATTAACCAAGGCGCACAATACTCAAGCCATTGGGCGTTCACTGCCCCGGTTCGTCCAGAACTACCGAAACTATCCAATTCGAATTGGGCTCGTACTCCTGTCGATCATTTTGTTCTTTCGAAACTAGAAGCGGAGGAGCTAACGCCATCTCCCGAAGCCGATAGAGCAACCTTGATTCGGCGACTCTATATCGACTTGATCGGGCTCCCTCCGACTCCCGCTCAAGTCGATTCGTTTATGGCGGACAGCGACCCTCGTGCATACGAACGGCTGGTCGACCAACTTCTCAACAACGAGCACTACGGTGAACGGATGGCTCTAAGTTGGCTCGATGCCGCTAGGTATGCAGACAGCAATGGATTCCAGCAAGATGGCGACACTTGGCAGTGGATCTGGAGGGACTGGGTCGTACGAGCATTCAACGAAAACCTCCCGTTTGATCAGTTTACGCTTTGGCAGCTTGCAGGAGACTTGCTTCCAAATGCGAGCAACGATCAAAAGATCGCGAGCGGATTCAATCGTAACCATCTACTCAACGGAGAGGGTGGAGCGATCGCCGAGGAACAGCGGTTCGTTATTTTGTTTGATCGCATTGACACCACGACTACGACGTGGCTTGGATTGACGATGGCATGTGCACAGTGCCATGATCATAAATATGATCCGATTACTCAAGTCGACTATTACAGTCTCCTCGATGCCTTTAATCGCGTTCCTGAAACTGGAACGCCTCAGTTCTTCTCTTCGCGAATTCGGGTTGGAGCACCATTTATCGAACTACCAACTGATGAAAACAAGTTGAAATTAGCTGAATTCGAATCACAAATCGCTCTTCTCGAAAGAGAATCGACTCCGCTAGAGGAAGCCGCCTTCGTTGGTTGGCGGTCAGGACTATTTGCTGATGGGGAGCCCTCAGACGGGAAAGGATTTCCTGAAGTACTTAGTCGCCTCTTAAAGAAATCGCAAAAGGAACGCTCCGACGACGAAAAGAAGTCCACAGAAAAGGAATTGCGAAAGTACTTTGAGGACAAAGTTCGAGCAACGTTGAACGACAAGATTTCGGCGATTGGGAAGTTGGCTGAGCTTCGAAAGAAATCAGCGGACTACAAAGCAAACAACCTGCCCCGCGTGATGATCATGAGCGACGACAAGCCTCGCCAGTCCCATGTCCTTTCGCGTGGCGAATACCTTAAGCCGACAGACAAGGTGACCTTTAATACGCCAGCATTCCTGCCTGCCCTTCCCGTCGATGCTCCTCACAATCGACTTGGCCTCGCTCAATGGCTGGTATCTCCGGATCAACCACTCACAGCTCGCGTACAGATCAATCGCATGTGGCAAAACCTCTTTGGCATCGGCCTAGTCAAGACTGCGGAGGACTTTGGAGTACAAAGTGAGTTTCCGATTCACAAGGAATTGCTTGATTGGTTGTCGGTCGAGTTTCGAGAGTCCGGCTGGGACATGAAAGCGATGCAACGCCTCATTCTAAATAGCTCAACCTACCGGCAGTCAAGCCGCTTGACGTCAGCACTTCGAACAAAAGATATTGAGAATCGATTATTCGCCCGAGCAAGTCGCTTTCGTATGCCATCGCTAATATTGCGTGACTGGTCATTGTCTGCGGCACAGCTACTCGACAAACGCATCGGGGGTGCACCGGTCTATCCTTACCAACCCGATGGCATTTGGGAATCATTGGCTATTACCAAAGAACGTGATTTTACTTATCCGGCGTCAAGCGGCAACGATTTGTACCGCCGCAGCCTCTACACGTTTTGGCGACGGACAGTTGGACCAGCAAATATGTTTGATGCTTCGAACCGCCAGACTTGTCGGGTACGCCAGACGGCCACTAGTACACCACTGCATGCACTCACGACGCTCAACGATCCGACATGGATCGAGGCTGCTCGTGTATTGGCGGAGAAATGTATGCGTCACTCGGAAACACCGTCAGAGCAAATAACATTTGCTTTTCGCAGTGTTTTGGGACGACGTCCAAGGGAAAAGGATTTGGAAACTCTGGAAAATGCGTTGCAAAAACAGATGGTTTTTTACGCCGATGACCGGACCGCTGCGCAAGCGTTCGTCGAGATTGGAAACGCGACTCGAGATAATTCGCTGAACATAACCAAGCATGCTGCATTATCTGCGGTGTGCCTAGCCATATTCAACTTAGATGAATCGATGACCCGCGAGTAATTAAATGAACAATCTTATTCAACAGAATATTGCTCGGGTCAATCGCCGCCAGTTGTTAGGCTCAGCTGCAGGCGGCGTCGGCGTTGCGGCGCTCGCCTCTTTGCTTGGTGAAGAGTCTCTTGGTTACGTCTCAACTGCGAACGGTTCGAAAAACGGTTTGCCTGATTTGCCGCATCACCTTGCAAGGGCGAAGCGGGTTGTTCTGTTATGGCAGGGTGGTGGCCCCTCGCACGTCGATCTGTTTGATGACAAACCAAACTTACGTGACATGGCTGGAAAAGACATCCCAGATTCAATCCGAGGTTCAACCCGACTTTCGACGATGTCGAGCGGCTACGGCAAATGGCCATGCGTCCCTGCGATCAAACCGTTCCAAAGATACGGTCAGGCGGGTATTCCGTTGAGCCAAATGCTTCCAAAGATCGGTAGCATTGCTGATGAAATGACTTTGATAAAATCGATGCATACCGAAGCGGTCAATCATGCTCCTGGGGTAACATTCTTCCTGACCGGCTCTCAAGTTCCAGGCAGGCCAAGCATGGGTTCTTGGCTATCGTATGGACTAGGTAGCGAAACGGAAAACCTGCCCACGTTCGTCGTAATGACTTCTAGCGACAAAACAAAGACATGCGGTCAGCTCTTCTTCGACTACTACTGGGGGAGCGGCTTCCTGCCGAGCCGCTTTCAAGGGGTCCGGTTTCGCAATACCGGCGACCTTGTGCCGTACCTAGCCAATCCTGTGGGTGTTAGTCAAACTGCCAGGCGTTCCTTGTTAGACGACATTGCCAAGATGAACACAGAACACCTCGCCGACTATGGCGATCCGGAGATCGACACACGAATTGCTCAGTATGAAATGGCGTTTCGTATGCAGACGAGCGTACCTGACCTAATCGATTTTTCGAATGAGTCGGTGTCAACAATTGAGCGATACGGCCCAGATGCTTTGGCTAAAGGGACATTTGGAAACAATTGTCTCATTGCGCGCCGTCTACTTGAACGCGGAGTTCGATTTGTACAGTTAATGCATGCGGGTTGGGACCAACACAACAATCTGTACACTCAGTTGGAGCAGCAATGTATTGATACAGATGCACCAGCGGCAGCGTTGGTCCAGGACCTCAAAGAGAGAGGACTATTGGAAGACACATTAGTAATCTGGGGTGCAGAGTTTGGTAGAACGCCGTTTGGACAAGGAGACCCGGCCAAACCGAATGGTCGAGATCATTTTGGCAAAGCGTTTAGTTGGTGGATTGCAGGCGGCGGAGTCAAGCAGGGAAGTGTTTACGGAGCCACGGACGAAT
>JAYTVL010000155.1:0-2122 GCA_043744075.1 Pirellula sp.
GACATTGAAGTAGTCAGCGGACTCGAGGAGCAGGAAGATGTGATTTCCGCGAATGCCTCGGCCTTTAAAGAAGACCAAAAGGTCACAATGACAGCAAAAAAGTGAATGGGTGTCCTCGAAGACCTAACGATTGTATCGGTTGATACGAACCAACTTGAGTGTAATGGACGGTTTTTTCATCAAATCCGGAGCCATCCGGACATTCAGACCGATGAGAGACTTTGGCGCGAAAGTAGCATAGGCTTCCAGCCTGTGGTCTTCAATTCACAGGCTGGAAGCCTATGCTACGTTGATGCTTTAGCAACCGCACCGGACTCCCAAAGACCAAGGATGGCGCAAACAATGCGAAGGCGAATTTGCATAGGAATGTTGGTTGCATTGGCCGTCCCTTTTGGCTGCCATTCGACCCCAACACGATCGACGTTTGTTGCGCATCAGCGTAACTCTGCTCCAGCTTCGACGTCCAAAAAGAATGAATCGGAGATCGTCGCTGACGTTATCACGGCTTCAGCTTCGGCGGTCGTGGTCGCGAGTCCGATCGATGAATTCGTGGATACAAAAAGTCCCGCCCGGCAGGCGGGACCTACGGCCTTCGAACCAAGTCGCGAGCAATCGATTGACTTGACGACGGCACTGATGATGACGACTGGGCAGAATCCTCAGGTCATGTTCGCTCGCGCACGAATTGAGGAAGCCCTGGCTCAAGTCGACCGTGCAAACGCACTGAAGCTGCCATCGCTGCGGGCTGGCATCAACTACAATAAGCACGAGGGGCGCATTCAGGATGTCGCCGGAAACGTTATCGAGACCAGTCGCGGATCTTTTTACTCTGGATTGGGCGCCAATGCTGTGGGTGCCGGCTCACCTGCCGTGCCAGGAATCGTTTCTCAGTTTCATTTCGCTGACGCAATTTTCCAGCCCAAGATTGCTCAGCGTACCGCATGCGCTAGACAAGCCGGTGCACTCGCGACAACCAATGATCAACTGTTAGCGACTGCAATTGCATACACTGAATTGATAAGAGCCGAACAAGAATTGTCCGTAGCAAACGAAATCGTGATCCGTGCTCAGCAACTTAAAAAAACAACGTCCGCGTTTGAGAAAGCCGGAGAAGGGCTTGCTTCAGATTATGACCGCGCAAGAACAGAGTTAGCGCTTCGAAAGAGCGAGCAGGCGCGAGCGGAAGAAGCATCCGCAGTTGCCTCCGCTCGCCTAGCGGAAATCATACGTTGGAATTCCGATCAACGGCTTTTGCCATCGGAATCTCAATTGGTTCCGATAGAACTGGTTACCAGCGTTGGCACTCAACAGGAACTAGTCGCGCTCGCTCTTTCGAATCGCCCTGAGTTATCAGAGTCTCGCCATCTCGTTGGAGAAGCGGTCGAAAGACTGAGGCGAGAGAAACATGCACCGTTGGTGCCTAGTGTTCTACTCGCAGCGAGTTATGGAGGTCTTGGCGGGGGATTGGGTGGAAACCTGACGAATTACGGAGATCGATTCGATGCCGACGCGGTCGCTTTTTGGGAGGTACGACAGCTAGGTCTCGGCGAACGAGCCGCTCAACGTGAAGCACGTTCGAGAATTAGCCAGGCCAGAATGCGGGAACTCGCAACAATGGATCGTATAGCCCGTGAGGTCAATGAATCGCAGGCACAGATTCATGCTCGAAGAAAGCAGATTGAATTAACCAAAGATGCGGTGCTAGCTGCAACGGGTTCCTTTGAGAAAAACTGGGATAGAATTCGCAACGGCAAAGGCTTACCCATTGAGGTACTGCAATCTATTCAAGCGCTTGCATCAGCCCAACGCGAGTATGTTCGAGCCGTATCCGACTTTAATGTTGCCCAATTCACGCTACAGCGGTCACTCGGGTGGCCGATCAGTGAAACGTCGACTCAGCAATAGGCATCCTTCGAGCCCAATCGGCCTGCATGCATTGGCGTTGACGAATTGCGATCTGATGGCCTCCAATTTTGACTGTGTAGCGAAGCGGGACAAATGACTTTGCAAAGCGGAAGGGCGACGCTCGTGCCTAGTGCATTGTGACAGCTAAGATTTAGGGTTTGATAGTAGTGGACGAGGTTACGAGTCCCTGCGATTTGCGTCGCATACGGGACTCGTC
>JAYTVL010000156.1:0-6821 GCA_043744075.1 Pirellula sp.
TTCCGCCTGGTAAACCGCCGAATTCGGCACCCTTGCGTCCTAAGTTAAGACCGCCCCAGCCGCCCACAAGTGATCAAAGTGGAGTGTCCCCAGGGCTCCCGTGCCTGGACTTCCCAAGGGATTGGTAGCGACAGAAACCACAACCACGGGACGTTTGGCCGGAAGCCTAGTTCGGAAGTACGAGTATATAAACAATCCGTCTCTCTCTGCTCATGGAAAGGTCTTTCGCATAACTGATGGTTTCGGTTCAAGTCTGCCGCAATCGACGACGTTTGCCTATAACGCACTCGGACAAGTTTCCTCGGAAACGGATAGCGGTGGTCGGGTTACCAAATACTATTACGATCTCATTGGACGCTTAACGGGAATGCTGAGTCCAGACCCAGATGGATCGGGGCCATTGCTGCCAGCAGCAATGCGTTACGAATATGATAGCTTTGGAAATGTCGTTTCTACCGAATCAATTTCTACATCGGTAGATACTAGCACATTTGGAAGCAATCAGCTTCTTGTGACGTCGTTGGTTGATGGCTTCACGTACGACTCTCAACAACGACTTACCGGTGAGTACCTGCAGCGCGGTAGCAAAACTTGGTATCTTTACGATAGTCCAACAGGGATTCACTGGACAAATAGCCGTGCGACTGCCTTAGCTAATATTTCCTTCGATATCACTCTACTTGAAGGTTACGTAAGCGCGTTGTCGGTCATCCTTAACAGTCCAGTCCCGGGAACTCTAAATGCTTTAAACGTCACGGATAAGTATCCTGGCCTGGTGACTTCGTATGTCTACGATTTCAACGGTAACGTAAAATCGATCCTTGAAACGGATGCTCAAATTGCCACGAGTAGTCGTACAACTCAATACCGTTACGATCGCTTGAATAGGATCGATCAGATCCTGACTCCGCCACCTGGACTAGGAGTTCAGTAGATCGCTGGCGAACAACGTGATGTCTCAACAGGTGGCTACTTTACGAACCTGACCTACGACAACCTGGGGAATGTCGTCCGCACTATTGATCCGCTGGGAAATGCAACCATCTACACCTATGATTCGTTGAATCGGCCAACCAACACAACGTATCCGGACGGATCGACTTCTCAAGCGTCATATACAGCAGTGGGTTCAGGCTGGCTCATTAAGTTGACCGACGCACTCAATCGGAAAACAAGCGTTCGGACCGATTTTCGTGGCAATACATTGTCCATGGCTGGCGACTCTGTTTCCCACTACACAACCTATTGGGCGGATGGTCTAATTCGCTCAAGCTCCGACGATTTCGGTAACGCAACAGACTACGAATACAACAATTCTGGAATGTTACAACGAATCCTCCAGCCAGCTACCACAGTGGGTGGTATCGATCGACCTTCGACGCAGCTTGAGTACAGAAACGATGGACTGCTCTCTTCCGTGATCGACCCATTGGGTCGCAAAGTGACGACGAGTTATGATGCTGGTGGACGTCGAATTCGGCAAACTCAACCTGCAAGCGAGACTACCGGCCCAAGCTCGCTCAACTACGATTTTTGGGAATGGGATTCCATCGGCAATCTAATGAGGAGCGGTTCTTCTCTGAACGATCCAACGGTCAGCGTTGTCAGCAATGCCAATCAGCCCAAGAGATTCTTGCGCGACAGCCGCTTCCAGTTGGTCACTGCATTTGACGAGCGAGGAGCACAAGATCAATACGAGTACGACAATTTTGGACGAGTTACGGCTCTCGTTGACTCCAAGTTGAATCGAACAACGTTTGGATACAATCGTCTCGATCAGCTAATCGAAGACACACAGGTCGTTACGAGTGTGACTCCAAATCAGAATCTCACTCGCAGTTTTGTCTATGACGCGGTTGGCAACTTAAGGCGACGGACGGACCGAAATGGGCGAGACATCGAATATAGCTATGATGCAATGTATGCGCCCACGAGTGAAGTATGGAAGACGGGGGCAACAATTCAAAAGACGATTGGTTCGTCGTATGATGCGGTCAAAAATGTGACGTCAGTAACCGATTCGGATTCCCTATTCGGAACAAATTTCCAGTTTGCGTACGACACTCGCAACCAATTGCAATTGGAACGGCAGTCGATTGCCGGTCTCGGAACGAGTGTCGTTCTTGATCGTGATTATGATGCCGATGGGAACCGAACCGGGATGAGGGTTAATCTCGGCGGGACGATTGTTACCGGTTCGAACGAGTCTTACCGTGGTACAAGTTCAATTAGCGGCGGGGTGAAAGATCTGCTGAACTCGTACAGCTACGATGGCCTGCAACGACTGATTCGAGTTTCACAAGAACAACAATCTGGAGGAAATGCAGTTAGCTCAAAGCAGGCAAGTTTTGAATACGATCCTTCATCGCAATTGACGCGAGTTTCACGCTGGAAGTCGTCGGCGTTGACTCCTCTCGAAACAGATCGGGTGGTCGATTCGACTCTTGCTTATGACAATTCTGGTCGACTCAAGAGCATCCTTCACTCCAAGAGCCTGCTTCCTAGCGGGACAGCATGGAATGGAGATAACGCGCTTCCTAATTCCGTTGATCCAAGCAAAGTCGTTGCAGCGTACGCGATAAAGTACGACAACGACGATCGAATTCGACAGTTCACGTCATGGACCGATGATAGCAAGGCCAGAGTTGATTACGATTCTACCGATCAAATAACGGGATCGGTTGATTCGTCAATTGCCGATCCTTTCCCTATATCGATCGCCAATCCTTCATTTGAAGACCAATTCTTTTCGGACGGTGGGTGGACAACTGGAGCTGTTACCGGTTGGATAAAATCCGGTGCAGAGACCAGCCTGACTGGCGTGTTCAACGCAACCACGGTTCAGTTCGCGGGTCAACAAGCAACCGAGGGACAGAATATTGCGTTCGTTGCTAACGCAGCCCTCAGTCAAGTCTTGTCGACCACCATCCAAGCTAACCGTCAATATCAACTGACGGTAGATGTTGGCGATCGTCTAGATACGGGAAATATAGGCTATTCCATAGAAATGTGGGCTGGATCAACTCTGTTGGCCTCGGCAACCAATACAAATTTTCCCGTTATCGACGGCAAGTTCGTAACGGCTTTCGCAAACTACACTTCAACCGACACTTTTCCTTCCCAAGCAATTGAGATTAGACTAGTCTCGTTTGGTTGGCAAACCAACTTTGACAATGTTCGATTGACCGCAACGCGATTCGATTCGATTGCGGTCTCAAATCCGTCGTTTGAGTCGCAGGTATTCGGCGACGGCGGATGGACGACAGGGGCGGTTACCGGTTGGACGAAATCGGGGACCGATCTAACTCTGACGGGTGTCTTCAACGCGACAACCGCAGAATTTCCAACTCGCCAAGCGACCGAGGGTCAAAATATTGCATTTGCAGGCAATGCAACCCTATCGCAAGTCCTTGGATCGTCTTTGCAACCTAACACCCAGTATCGACTGAGCGTCGACGTCGGAGATCGATTAGATACGATCCTATACGGATACACGATCGGGCTTTATGCTGGCGGAAACCTACTTGCGTCTACCAGCCAGGCAAGTTACCCTGCATTGAATGGTGACTTCGTGACAGCAACCGTTCTATACAACAGTCTGGGTTCGGCGTATATCGGCCAATCGTTGGAAATCCGTTTGATTTCGACGGCATGGCAGACCAATTTTGACAACGTGCGATTGATGACAACGCGGTCGGAAAGCTATGCCTACGATAACGAAGGGAACCGGCTGAGCGGTACAGGACAGTCTCAATCGTCCAACGGATCGCACAACCGGCTTGCCTCAGACGGTTCGTACAATTTCACCTACGACGGAGAAGGGAATCTGATTCAGAAGACGTTGATATCCAACGGTCGGGTCACACTTTATGGTTGGGACCATCGAAATCGCTTGACGCAAATTCAAGAAAAAGTCACAAGCAACGGTGCAGTGCTGAAGACGATCCAATATGGCTATGACGCATTTGATCGTCGTACAAACAAAAGACTGGATGCGGACGGTAACGGCACGTTTGAAAAGTATTGGACGTTTGTATTTGACGACCAGCATACGCTATTGGTTTACCACGACAGCGATGGCCAGGGGACTGCTGAGAGCTATCGATTGAGCAATCGCTATCTTTATGGTAACTCGGTGGACATGGTGATATCGGACGAGCAGTATGCCACGGGAGTCGGCCCTGTAATAGGCGCAACGACCGCCTCAAGTTCACAGGGTTTGACGCTCTGGACGCTTGGAGATCACTTGGGAACCGTTCGGGATGTGGTAGATAACAGCGGGGTAACCCGCCAGCACGTTCAGTTTGATACGTATGGTCGTCGATTGCGCGAAGTTGACCGCGACTCGACGGGTACCCTCATTTCGTCGGCATACATTACAGCGATCGATGAGCTGTTTGGGTATACAGGTCGTGACTGGGACGCAGACGCGGGCCTGCAATACAACCGTGCGCGTTGGTACGATCCAGACCAAGGCCGCTGGCTCAGCCAAGACCCCATCGGCTTCGCCGCTGGCGACGCAAACCTGTATCGGTATGTTGGGAACGGGCCTACGAAAGCTACTGATCCTAGTGGGTTGCAAACCTGGGGGAGATGGTGGTTTGGGCCACCGGAGGGCAAAATGCAACTGAATGTCGACGCACACTTAGTGAGACCTTCAAGCCGAAGCTCTTGGGAACCACAGAATACATGTCCGGCACCTTATCGTCGTGAGATGGGTACTATAGGAGCAAGGCCTTGGGAGGACATTATCCGCGAGCGTGAGGAGCTCGAAGACGCTCGGTATCGCAAGATGGCGGAAGATATGAATCAAGTTGGATGGCTTGCACTTTCGGTCGCGTTTGTTGGTGCCGGTAACCCAATTGCGTCCGCGGGCGGCGCTCGTCCGTCAAATGTACCAATGCCAAACCGACCTGCAGTTCCTACGCAACCTATTTCGCCATTAAGACCCTTTCCAGGCCCCATGGTAAACCTTGGAAGGCAAGGTAAACACATCCAAGGGCACAACAATTATCAACTAGGAAAGAGCATTTTGCGAGTGGATCCAAACGTGCTTGCGCAACAAGCGGGAAGAGGAGCGTCTTTACGAAACATTCCGATTGGGCAGCCTGGATCTCGTGAACTCATAGATTTCGGAAGGTGCATTGGAGATCACGTCGATGAAGTGACAGGTATTGCCGCGCCAACAAGCTGGGGAATAATCACGTACGGTAAAGACGGTGTCCACATATTCCCAGTTAGACCACAGGTTGCGCGACCGCAAATTCAACCATGACAATTCTCGATCGAGCAAGGATTCTACTGTCGGCTCAGCGTGCACTTCTTGGCGCAATTACACACGCAGTACGTGTGGTAGATTTGTGTTGGAACGATAGAGAGATTCGATTGAGATTTACTGTCGATTCGAATGATGTCTGCGATATGAATGACATCGCAAACGAAGTTGAAGGAGAAATCGAAGGAGATTTTTTGCCTGACGTGAAAGTTACGTCGGAAGTGATTTGTAGTCCAGTTGGAGTCGCTATACAACCATTTGATCGACTCGACGGAGGAAATGCGAGGGTTTTTGCAAGACGTGAATATTAGCGGCGGACGAAATCAAACGGGTCAGGCCTCTTTGATTGCATCGGTAAGTAGTTGCACCTAAGTGCACCGTGCTCTAAATCGCCGGTCAGACACAATGGCCGAAGTCGATACGCCCCTTCCGGCGAAATGAGTACTTGCCTTGTGATGTTGATGGTTCGAACAGCTCGAGGCTTCGATACAGTTAGATTGGATGAGCGTGCCTTCGCTCTGGGGAACTACGTTGGGGTCAAACCCTGTTTGCGGTTTTCGCGGTGTTGAATGCCGTGGTACCGCGATGAACAGGCGGCGACACAACGGCATCTAACCAATAGATCCCGACGGTCGCCGCCGCACCGACGCACTCACCGGATCGAAGTTGCTCGCACGAATCGTCTAACCAAGTGTCCAACCCATGCGTGTTCGAAGCGTTGCCCGCTGCAAAAGGCGAACCATGCCGCTGGTCTGTCGTCAACGAAAGAAGTGCAAACGGCGGTCATGGATGCCGCCGTTTGACAGGCCGGGATGGCATGGATGCCAGTTTGATCGCCATCGGCACGAAGCGGGGAATGAAGTTCACAGTTGCTAGTTGTCAGTTGTCAGTTAACAGTCGAGAACGATTCCAAATCAGGGCTGTAGCGTCGCCGATGGCGATCAGACCGAGCGATTAGCGAGTCCCGGCCCGCGTAGGCGGAGCACGAGCGGCGGGGATGAGTGATGATGTGGAAGAGCAAGGCCCCGCTTCCATCCCAAGGAACCAGCGTACGCCATGAATGCATCCAACGGTTGCCAGTTCATCATCGCGATTCTCCCCCGCGTGTCTGAAGGCATGGATGCCGGAAGACCGTGCGCAGCCGTAGCCAGGACAGGACGTCCGCGTAGGCTCCGATGAGGCAGGAAGCCGAATTCCGTTTAAAGAGGGCCGTAGCTCGGGCCCCCAAGGCCCGAGCGGGATGGGCCAGCCCTGTCGCAAGGCGGCGGCGAAGCGTGATGATGTGCGGGTACGCGAAGCGATACCCATCGCACATCATCTAAGCGCAGTTCCGCCCGCAGATCACGGTTCAGAATCGGCGGTAGCGGCCCCGTTGGAAGTACATGCCCCAATCGAACCTTGGCTAGATGTTACGGGCCGAATTATGGTCGCATTTTTGGCCGGGCCGGAGGCGAAACAAGGGGACACACCATTTTTTCGAGTGGGTAGTTGTTTTTCGGTTTCCGATCTGATTCAATTTCGGTACGAACTTACGATCTTGATCATT
>JAYTVL010000157.1:0-26344 GCA_043744075.1 Pirellula sp.
CCGGTATGCGACGCAAATCGCAGGGACTCGTCGCCTCGTCCACTACTATCAAACCCTAAATCTTAGCTGTCACAATGCACTAGCGTACAAACGATCGCGATCTACGCTGCTTTGGATGCAGCGCCAAACAAAAGATTGGTTTCCTTTTGGCGATATACCGCTTCACTGGTATTACATTCGCAATTTCTGCCCGAGCAAATCCGACGGCGAAGGTTGAGACCGTGCGCTAGAACGAGCAACAATCCCCCGAGCGGCGTCATCCACGGTTGTGCACGCGCCATAAGGTCCAGGCTGGCAAAGCTCGGAGCCAATGCAGTTGACGCATGATTATCCGAAATATTCTTCGGATGATTGTGTCCTGCGTGTACAACTGTGCTAGAAACGCTGACCAATGAATGCGAACAACACTCGTCCGGAAGAAAGAACGCAGCGGCAATCAACAAACCCAATCCCGCTGTCGAAAGAGTCAATACACGGTAGTCTCGAAAACGCATGAAAGCAGGCCAAATCGCCAATGAAACGATACTTGCGCAGACTACAGCTGCTGCCTGGTGGAATATGGGACTGGCCATCCATTCCGTAAATTTCAAAGCGGGCAAAAAGGCAAGCAAAATAGGAGTGGCTGCACAATGAATGGCACAAGTCACGGACGCAATAATTCCGAGACCGTCTTTCCACTGATTCGAGTTCTTCTCCATGGTGTATAGTTGTCCTGCAAATTTGAACTGCCAAAGCATGGCTCAGTACTCCGTGCACACGGAGTTTTGCTCCCCGTATCTAGTCGGCCATGATATCATATCGAATCCAGGCGCATATGCAATGTTATTGCAAAAGATTTTAGAAATGTCTGCATTCGAATTGTTAATGGATAACAATCCGGAAAGTCCACCGCGATGAACCAGCCAATTGGGGTCAATCCAACAAAGGATCGGGTTTTCACCAATTATTCGGCAGTCTTGGACCGAATCCAGTCAGCGGCTGCGCGATCTAAGAGGAATTTGAACGAAATCCGGTTGATTGGCGTCACTAAATACGTGGATACAACGATGGCGAAGTGGCTGGTCGAGTTTGGCTGCACCAATCTTGCCGAAAGCCGGCCGCAATCACTCTGGGAAAAGGCAGCTTCATTAGCAGATTTACGGGTCGAATGGCATTTGATCGGTCATCTGCAGCGGAACAAGGTGAAAAGGACGTTACCGTTGATTTCAACCATGCATTCTTTGGACTCAATTCGAATACTCGATCAAATCTTGCTTGAGACGGATCAGCGAAGTGTACCGCTTCAGCTTTTGCTTGAAATGAACGTTTCGGGTGACCTCGAGAAAACGGGAATGCAAGTCTCCGAAGGCGAGGAATTACTCGAATCGTGGATATCGAATATGCATAGGGAGCCCAATTTATCGATTGTCGGCTTAATGGGGATGGGAAGCTTGCAAGGGGGAATGGACCAAGCCCGCCGGGATTTCGCCTCTCTAAGGGAGCTGCGGGATCTTTGGGCAATCCGATTCGGGCTGCCCTTAAAAGAGCTCTCGATGGGGATGAGCGAAGACTTTGAGGCCGCCATCGAAGAGGGGGCGACGATGGTGCGAATCGGCTCGATTTTGTTTGCCGATCAAGTCTAAGACAAGGCGAGCAGCAGTCTGGAATATACCAGGGGATCGGGTGGCACGCTCAGAGGCTGTGATTTTATAGTACCCGTCACACTCACCGAAGCCGCGAATCCATTGAAAAAGTTAAATTGAAAATTGGAAAAGGACTGCCTCAGAGAGGCTGTGATTTTTGGCCGGGCAACTTGTTGGCGGCCGTTTCACAACCCGACGGAACACAGAATGTGCCTGCTACCGTTCTGATCTATCGCACAGCGGTTGACTTGCGTGGTGTCCAGACTGGCTGCTCCGTAGACGGCATACGTAGATGAATCTCTCGCTTATTTATTAATGTACGTCCGTTTGAAGTCAGAAATTGCAAGTAGACGGTCACTACTTTGCTTGTCGGCAGATTGTTTTTCCAAGGTAGGCTAAGATGAAACCCCTGAGCTGTTCCTACCGGTTCCAGTGTCTCTGCAAGTTGCTCTGGCGTAAACACCCAGCGAGCTACGCGACCGGAGTCTTTTGTCTCATTGGCATCCTCGACAATAATGGTAAGTGTGCCCGTTTCATTTATCGCTTGTCCGGTCGCATTGATCGGGGTCAACACCAAATAGAGGCCATCGTCACCTGGTTTCTCATCGAAGTTATGACCTCGGCACATCATAGGATGGAAGGCGATTTCAACGATCTTGTTGTCAGTGACTTCCATCAGTTTGATGTTTGCGACTGGCTCGACGGCCGAAGCGAATTGGACTTTTGATCCTTCGGGTAATCGAATTTTCCCTCCCTGGATTGCGCCTTGAATATCGCCTTCCTTTATTTTTGGGAGGGCTCTTTGAAGCAGCGAGGGAAATTTGTTTGGCGGAGAAGAATCGGGAAGAGGCAGGTTCGAAGGTTGCGAGGGCACAACCATCAACTTGGGCTGTTGAGCAGATCTGATGATCGATTCGGGCATGATAACTTGCTCGGTCAATGTATCCACAGCCGGCAGATTTGGATTGCGTTTAGGAATGCGATTAACATTCGATGCATGTGGTTCTTCCTTGGGACTTTTGGGTTTGTCAGGCAGTTTCTTTGGAGACTGAAAGGAATCGCTGCCTGGTGGCAGGAAATCGTTTGCATTCGGTGTCTCGCTCTTTTTATTCAAAGGAGAGGGTGCGGCTTGTGTTCGAGGGACAGCCGGCGGATTCTCGATGTACTCTGGCTTTGTTGATTCTGGACTGAGAACCGACGGAAGTTCGTAAACGTTTCCCTGTCGTGGCTCGAAATAAGTATCTGGTTGGAGTTGAATGGGATCGTGACTCTCAGGCTGTCCATTGAGTCGCTGCGGAGGTCGACCCATTCTTAGAGAAGAACTGCTGAGATCCTGTAGATTTGAAAGTTGGCCAAGTAGTTCAGCGTTTTTCTTCTTGAGTCGCTCGAGTTCTTGCACCTTCGATTCATATTCGGAATCTTTTTCAAGATACGCAGCGTCATATTCGTAGATACGATCTTCGAGCATTCGAATTTCGCTAGCCATATTTTCAACATAGAGCTCAGTGTAGGCACGTTGTCGACAGCCCGTCCCTAATACGCAAATAACCGCGCAGGCAATGAGCCGGAGGCGAAACCGGCATTCGAATATTTGGGTGTTTTGCGTTTTTCGGAATGGCATCATGGCAACAAGGCGAGTTCAGCATTGGCTCCAATCTGTTGGGAATTAAGAAAATTGGAACTTTGAGTCAAGATTGCTTCGCCGGCGGTTTCGAGGCGAATACAGGACAAGAAAGCTTCTGCCGGTCTCGAATCCCTCGAAGCCCCACTCAACCATCAGGTTTCAATGGCGTTTTGAAACATTTGCGCGCATTAGTCAAAAAAAAGAAAAACTTCCAAGATTCTGTCATGGTCCCCGAATGTCTCTTTGTCCGTGCCCCTCATATTCGGTCGGTTTTTAAAGGTTTGCTGATTTGCAATGGGCAATTCAGACTTGAAACGGCGTGGTGAATGGGAGCGGCAGAGCGGGGTTTTCCCGCATCTGTTTCATCAGCTTTTGGGGGAAATACCATGTTAAAGAAAATTTTGTTGGGATCTGCAATTGTTGTTGGTTCGGGCGCTCTCCTGTTTGGCACATCGGGAGTCAGCTACATCAAAACAGGCTATCACAGCCTTCGAGACACGATCAAGGAACAGATTCCGATCGATGTCGAAATCAGCCGCGCACGAGACATGATCCGCGACTTGAAGCCCGAAATTGCAAGCAACCTCAAGGTCATTGCACGCGAAGAAGTCGAAGTGGCCAGGCTGCAACGCGAAGTACAATCAAAAAATGCAACGCTTGCAAAATCGAAACAGGCGATTCTGAAACTCAAGGACGATGTTCAAAGCGGTGCCAAATTTGTGAGCTACGGAGGCAAGTCCTGGGATATGGAACAGGTTAAAAAGGACCTGGCCAGTCGGTTCAAGAGCTATCAAACTCAAGAAGCGACCGCCGATAAGGTCGAGAAAATTCTGTCTGCCCGGGAAAAGAACCTGGAAGGAGCTCGACGTAAACTGGACGAAATGCTGGCAGCAAAGAGACAACTTGAAGTCGAGGTCGAGAATCTCCAAGCTCGACTGACGATGGTTGAAGTTGCCAAGACGAGCAGCAAATTCTGCGTAAACGACAGTCGGGTGAGCAGCGTTCGACAAGCGGTGGCTGATATCTGCACCCGAATCGATGTCGAGGAAAGAATGGTGGATACTAGCGATACGACTGTTGGAATTCCGGTTTCGGAAGACGATACGCCTTCAAATTTGGTTGAACAAATTTCGCTTTACTTTGATCGCAACGGAGCTGAGGTAAAGTCACTAGTCGAAAACCTCTAGTGGAGAACACACATCGTGGCGGGAATTGTCCTCAATTCCCGCGTCCAAGCGTCCCCGCAACCAAATGGCACTCACTTTTAGCCGCAACGCGCTAGCGTGCGGGCCGGAAGGCTAGAATTCACTTGCAAATCCGGCCCTCATGCTAACGCATTGAGGCTCAAAATTTACAAAGTGAGTGCCATTGTCCACGCAGCCACCGAAGGAATTGAGGACAATTCCTTCCGCTTTGGGTCGCCCTTAACCGTGTATGATGAGCCATCTCGCAAGCCCGCATTCCACTTCTGTCCACACGATCGCCATGGCTCAACCGAAAATCCTTTGGATCGATGGCGTCGGAAGTTATGCGATCTGTGATCAGAATGAAATCACGATCGGTCAAGCAATTCCTGGCAATGCGGTTGATTTAGCGATACGTGGGGACCTGAGTCGTCGAGCTGCAGTCATTCGGCGGCTTGGCGAGGACCACTTGGTTCAACCACTGCAACTCGTTCAAGTCAACGGTTCGGAGATTGATAGAGCGGTGGTGCTCAGTGACGGTTCTGTGATTTCCCTTGGCTCTCGGATTGAGCTGAAATATATCAAACCCACACAGTTGAGCGGATCTGCTCGATTAGAGCTGATGGGCCATACCCGCTGGCAACCCCTTCTTTCAGCGGCATTATTGATGGGCGAATCCTGCGTATTGGGTCCCGAATCGAATTCTCACGTCATTTGTCCCGATTGGACGTACAAGGTTGTATTGTTCCGCAACGGAGCGCAATGGATGTGCAGAGTTAACGAACAAGCCAATATTCAGATCGACGGAAAACTAGTTCGCGCCCCGTTTCCTTTGGTTCAGGGCCAAAGGATACGTGGCGACGAAATTTCGATGACGCTCGAATAATGCTACCAAGCTTTGCCGGGCAAAAACGAATTTCATTCCAGAGTAAAATTGAGCAACCCGACTAAATCACACGCGATCATTGATACGCGGATATGCGTTTGCAGAAAAGGTGACGGAGAGAACATAATGTTTGCAATGCTTCGACGCCAGCCACGAGAAATGTTAACCATAGATTCCACCGAGGGCAAATCCCTTGGCAAAAGTACCAACAAATTCAGCAGACCAGAACCCATCGGTGTTTCGATGAAATTCCAATACGGCAGCGGCGACACTCCTCTCGATGGTTATGAAATCAAGCGAGGAGTTGGTACTGGCGGCTTCGGAGAAGTCTACTTTGCAGAGAGTGATTCCGGCAAGGAAGTTGCACTTAAGCGAATTCAAAAAAACCTCGAAGTTGAGATGCGTGGAGTCCGACATTGTCTCAACCTCCGACATCCTAATCTAGTCGCCATCTATGACATCAAGTTCGACAAGATCGAGCAAGGCTGGATCGTGATGGAGTTTATCGACGGTGATTCGCTCCGCGATTTGATGGATAAAGCTTCTCACGGAATGCCGCCCGACGAAACGATGAAATGGTTCGCTCAGTTGGTTGCCGGTGTTGCTTATTTGCACGATCAAGGGATTGTGCATCGGGATTTGAAACCTGCAAATGTGTTTACCGATGGCGGTTTGATCAAGATCGGTGACTATGGCCTTTCCAAATACATAAGCGCATCACGTAAGGGTGGTCAAACGGAGAGTGTTGGGACTTTTCATTACATGGCTCCTGAGATCGGCAAAGGAGAATATGGCAAGGAAATCGACATCTATTCACTTGGAATCATCCTTTATGAACTACTGACCGGCAACGTTCCCTTTGACGGTGAAAGCAGCCAAGAGATTATCCTTAAGCACTTGACGGCCGACCCTGATTTGACCAACGTCCCGCAACCTTTTGCTTACGTCATACAGAGGTCGTTAGCGAAAAATCCATCGTCCCGATTTCGCGATTGTCGAGAAATGCTTGCCGCTCTTGGTTGGGGTCTCGATGCCAGCGGCCTTGCAGTTAAGAGCGCAAGCGGAAGTGAATTCAACGTACCGCCCGTATTGCAACCGGCTCGTGCTGGGGGTGTTTTTCACGAGATTCCGATAGCCAAACCGATCGGTAGTTTTAATGAAACAATTGCTGGAGCTCAATCACCTGCGAATAGCGATCCATGGCGATATCGCAATGGCGGAGGACGTGCAATTTCGGGAGACCATCTCTATCGAGAGCCGGTAGCCCGAGCGGTTCATCAAGCCGTTGGCGAAGCGCAGACATTTTTTCGGAACCTGCCTCCAGCGGGCCGCGGAATTGCCATCGCTCTTACGGTGATCTTTCTGATAATGAATTCAGCACTGATCGCTCCATTGATGTTTGTGTTGCTGGGCACCTATGTTTGTTACTACGTGGTATGGTATTTGATGGGTGGTGCCAACAAACCGTATCCAGTGCAGTCGGTGGCAGTTCAGCCACAGTATGCTCGAAATGTACAGCCTGTTCGATCCTCACCGGCCGTTCAGCCAGCTCAGTATCAGCCAGCTCAGTACCAACGAGTTCAGCCTGCGCCTTCAAAGCCAGCACCGATTCCTTACAAAGTTGCACTTCGAAATTGGCAATCGGAAACTCGCAAGAGTTTGAAGCTGCAGGGCTTCTGGACTCGCAGCCACGAGTACACCCGAAGCTGGGCGTTTTCCGGAATCGTTTTAGCGATCATTGCTGGGAGCGGCGGTATGCTGACGGTTGCCAGGAACGAGGGTAACGCGGCATCCTTAGTCAGCGGTATAGCTTGGACTGGCATCATGTCATTGTTGATGACATGGACAGTATTGTTTCTGGCCCGGCGATGGGAATCGAAAGCTGAGGATTCGATCGTTTTTCGATTCGTCCAATTAACTGTGGGAGTCGTTCTCGGTATTGCAAGTTTTTCGCTTAGCGAGTTTTTGATGGTCCCTTGGTCTGAGATCGCAACCAACCAAAATTTTGTCTTTATCAATCCTGCTCAGCAGAACTGGAACAAGAGCTGGCAAGGATTTTACGACCAGAACTCAATGCCGTTACTCGCTGGGCATATCGCCTACTTCGGATCGCTAATGTGGATCGTCCGATGGTGGCGACAGTCGGATGTTCTCCGCAAGAATCGATTTAGCGTTTGGGCGATTGCTTGGAGCGTAGCGATGGCCGCTTTTGTACAGGGGCTGTTCTACTTCCCCGCTCCTTGGTGTTTGATCCTTGCTGGAGTTACTTCGTTTTCCTTGCAAATGACTTCTCCCTGGTTGGACTATAATGAAAACAAGAAACTTGCTTAATCACCTATTGCAACTCGCAGCTATTATTGGGCTAACGGCAATGGCACTTGCACAGACCGAGCTGGCAACGGAACGACAAGATGTCGTCGTAGAAGAGGAAAGCAACGATACGCCTAAAGCCAATGCAGCATCCCCAGGCATTCTTAAAAAATTTGAAGACTGGGTCGGATTGACCAATACTAAGCTAGAAGACCTAGCTGCGATGGCGGATCGATTACAAGTAGAGATCGCCAAAATGAAAACGCAGCATTCGGAAGCTGCGAGCGCAATTCCCAAACCAGCGCCAGCAACTGCGCCGTTACTAAACAATCCGGTTGACCTGCCCGTTCCTCAGGATACGCTCGCAACTACACAAGCAGAGATCGATAGGAATGACTCCTTTGATTTGGTAGTGGGAGAAGTTGGCGAAACAGCTCCTTTACCAGTCCTCAATAGCAGTACTCCCGAATGGGTTAAGAATGGTTTGGTTTTAGGCGAAGAGCATAGCCTTGCAATTAGCAGCAACCTTTTTTCCGACTTAGAGCAATGTCGCGAGGATTTGAAGGCACGCATGATGGCAGACGTTCAAACTTACTTGGACAAACATGTGTTGAAGTCAGCATCGGCTGACCAGTTGCCGGAACTAACTGAGGAGTACGTCGAAAAGTATTGGGTAAAGAAAGGACAGGAATTCGATAATATCCAAGACCGCCCGTCAGGTGTTTATCATCAACTTTGGATTGGATTGCACATTTCATCAGAACAGCTTGCGAAAGTTCATAAATGGGAGAAACAATGCGTTCGGGCGATGAGAACCAAGAAAGTTGGTGTCTTTGGAGGTCTTAGCGTGATTGCCCTCTCACTTTTGTCCGGTGCAGTTGGGGTGTTGGCACGCCGTGAAAAAGCTAAACTCAGGTGATGAGCGAAGAATCATCTAACGCGAATTCCCCTGAGCGATTGCTGGTTGATAGCATTCGGTCTGGTAATTCCGATGCGTGGCAACAGTTGATTGACCGGTTCGAAGGTCGGCTTTTGGCCTTTGTTGGGTCGCGGCTAATTGACCGTTCCCACGCAGAAGATATCGTTCAGGAGACTTTCATAGGGTTCCTAATCAGTCTGCCCAATTTCGACTGTCAGAGGGCTCTTGAGAGCTATTTGTTTTCGATCGCCGCGTACAAATTGACCGATCATTTGCGACGTGAAGGGCGACGCCATACTTTGGCGTTTTACACAGGCGACGATTCGAGTGACGGTGCTCAACAAGTTCCTGGAGCAACCCGTGCCGTAAGCAGCCTTGCTCAATCGGTGGAACGCCGAGATACGGAAGAGATGGCACTGGTCGAGGCGCTCCAAGACCAAATCGGCAAATGGCAGTCCAAGTCGGATTGGCCCAAATTAAAGTGTATAGAGCTACTTTTTGTGGCTGGATTGGGAAACAAGGAGACTGCTGAGTTGCTTGGAATCACTGAGCAGCAGGTAGCAAACTACAAATCCGACTTTGTTCTCCGGTCCAAGTCTCTTATAAGTCGCATCGCCATGCGAGAATCGTTCCCAGAATTGGGTTAAGCGTGGGATGCTGATTCACCCGTGACCCAAGGTCACAGGGGTCTTTCGATTCGGCCGGTCTCGGCGTCTAGTCTAGCTAGCTAGAACAACGACGCAGATTCCAATTCATTATTTGTTATGTCGATTCGGATTACTACGTGTCCCGCGACTGCGTTTGGAAGCAGTTTATGAAGTTCATCGACTGTCGTGCCAATTGCACCGCCTCCGATCGTGAAGTCGAGCGTTTTCGACCGCGTAGGTATATTAGGTTCGTCGGCAAAGGTAATTGATGCTGGAAAAGAAACTGACAGGAAAAAAAAGGGCGCAAAAAGACAAGCATTTCATCTGGGGACTCCATTCACGGTTGAAAGTAGTTCAGTGCGAAGAACAAGACGTATGCCGACGTCGTCAAAAACTTTTTAAACCTTCCCCATAATCTGGCAACTCAACCACGCATTGTCAATCATTTCCTTGATTCTAGTCAAAGCTGCCCGGATCATGCCGGTAAGGATATCGCTGTGTGGATGGGGAGCTGGCTGGGGGAAGCGGGATGACGAATTGTAGAACTTAGTACGCCAGCCTTGGAGCAGTGATTTCAAGCCTGAGATAATCATGTCCCCTGATCCACATCTTCAAACAAGCACGTCTACGAAAGGCTGCTGATGGCAACAGTGGGATTTATTCCTGACGAACTTGTTCTTATCGGTAGCGCATTGTCACGTTGACGCTGATGCTTTCGGATGAACCACTCGCGGATACATGAGATTGTACCCGAACGCATTGAAGTATGCCAAATGAATTTCCCCAGTCCCAATTGGTTCTGCGTTATTGCGGATCAAGCACATATTTGAAAAGCGATCTCGCATCGTTTGCCGATCGTCGTCAATTCCGCACCAAATTAAATCGAGCAGAAAATTGCAAGGTCCGAACATCCAAAGAAGTGTCCGAAACGTCAACATCGAGTTCGAAGGTCGAGATCCTTTGAGCGTTACAAGTTTGCAGCCAACGGTGCGAAAACCGAGCGTGCGAGTATCGCTACGTTTCAACGGTACAAGATAAACCCAGATCAAAGAGATCGCGAGCAGCAAGAACGTCCCTGGGTAATCGCCAATCGTATTGAACCACAAAAACGCTACGATCCATAACAGCGCGGCCAAAACGATGGAATCAACAACAAAGACGACGATTCGAGGGCCAAGACCGATATAGTCGTCTGGCGCAAAGTAGACTCCATCACCGAGCGACCTGTCACAGCTTGTTTGCCTCATTGGTACCTTGTTCATTTGCGGCGAACGAATAACCATCTATCCCAACAGTAGCGAAGCGGATCAAAGGGATAGAATTTGAACTGAGCCGCTTCACCACTGTCCATACTACTGCAAACACTGGCCAGCTCGCAACTAGGGCCAGGACGCAATCAGAAGCGTTTGCCGTTTGCAACCGGACGCAACAGCCGCCACGGCGCACGCGAGACATGACGCCCGTCCGATTTCGCAACGCTGTGGACTTCTCCGAGTAAAGGTCGGGATCGACACCGCCCGCCAACTTCGCATCATACCAGTCGCGGTACCACTCAAAAATGTTGCAATGAAGTGTCTCACAGGCAAGATGCCTATGCTACGATCTGTAAATCGCAATCTGTGCCATGATCGACGAGTTTTGCTTGTAGTTTTCATCTCAACGGCTATCTTGTGACTAGGGTAACAGGGCATAACAACCCTAGAAAGACGCGGGATTTTGATCTGCGTGTATCCATAAAGATGGATGGCTCAGTTGGCCCCGCCAAAGTACAATCTTGCGACGGCCTCTCAAGGCTGAATATCGCCACTCTTTTTATTCGGAGAACACTCGGACCATGCGATTCTCACCTGTTTGCCTTGTCGCTCTATGCATTGCCCCATGGTTGTGGAGTAGTGGCAGAGCGGAAACAAGTTCCAAGCCTAACATCATCTTCATTCTTGCAGATGATCTCGGGTTAGATGGTGTTAGCTGCTATGGATCGGACTCGCGGAAAACTCCGAACATCGACCGGTTGGCCGCTTCAGGCATGCGTTTTGAGACTTGTTACTCGGCCCCGTTGTGCGGTCCCTCTCGCTGCGCATTGCTTACGGGACGTTACGCATTTCGAACAGGCGGCATTACGAATCAATCATGGCGTGCGGATGGACCAGGTGCCAAATCAGTAGACGAACACCCTTTTCCAAAACTGATGAAACAAGGAGGCTACACGACGGGCATGGCGGGAAAGTGGCGTCAAGTGGGAGAGATGCCAAGCGATTGGGGATTCGATGAATACACGACGGATCCAACAGCAGGTGGTTGGTATTGGCAAACCAATCACCTGCAGAATGGAAAAGAAGTCAAAGTAGCCGACGGAACCTATGCCGGCGATGTGATCCAAGACTTTACCTTGGACTTCATTCGTCGCCATCAAGACCAACCCTTTGTTTTCTACTACTCCATGCACTTGGTCCACGGTCCCATCTTGCGCACGCCGGACTCTCCCAAGGACGCTAAGGATGGAGAGGATAGTTACGACGACAATATTGCATACATGGATAAGCAAGTTGGGCAACTGGTCGAGGAGCTCAAGAAGCTCCGTCTCAGTGACAAGACGTTGGTTCTTTTTTCGGGTGATAACGGCACTGCACTTACCTTTCCAAGCACGATCGGCGGTCGCATGATCAACGGCAAGAAATCGAGTATGCTGGAGGGTGGATCCAGAGTGCCGCTTATCGCCAGCTGGCCGAACGTCGTCAAAGCTGGCAGCGTTTCCAAGGACATCATCAATTTCACCGATATGCACGCAACTTTCTTAGAGCTTGCTGGACTCAAACCGCCAGCTAATTTTCCATTCGATAGCCGCAGTTTTGCCCCGCAATTGAAGGGGGAGAAAGGAAATCCTCGCGATTGGGCATTTGTGCAGCTAGGAGCCAATTGGTTTGTTCGCGAGGCAGCCTGGAAAATGAATCAATCGGGCGAGTTGTACGGTATGAGCGACGCGCCTTTTGATGAAAAGCTAGTCTCAACAGATGGCGACACAGAGGTTAGCAAAGCCGCTCGAGCGAGACTCACCAAAGTGCTTCAAGATCTAAATCCGCCAGCGGGAAAAACAGATGTCGGAGGCAAAGCAAAAGCAAATGCAAAGAAGGGTGGCAATCGAGCCATCAGGGCTACTGCGTTGTAGGACCTCCCTGTACAAAAAGTGCGATCAGACGATGAAACTCTCGGCGATTCATTCGACTCATTACGATTACCTTTCAATTCACTGGTTCGACTGATTGGCTACATTGGATATAATAACTACTCTTAGTCGCACATTGATTGCGCAAAAAGACAGTGGAATAAAAGAATTAGGGAGAGAAAGTTGTTGGCTTTGTTTAGATGCCATCCCAGAAGGAGAAGCTACTACTCGACCGATAACGGGCAGACGGTCAAAATTGCCAACTCCTTCCGGCAGAATCCGAGATATCAGGAGAAAGGTGTCGAGTCCGGGGCGTTTCTTGGCAATCCCGGCAACCCGGTCCTTTGCCGGCACGCTCAGACGGTGGTGTATCATGCAGCCGAACAGGCATTCTATGCCTGCACCGGGGACCATCACAAGGCGAGTACTCATTTCGCCGGAAGCAACCAATAGTCTTCGGTCATCGTGGCTGACCGGCAACACAGAAGAGCGAATTGAGCTGCGTCCCGGTTCCTGACCACGCTTCTAGGTGTATGCGCGCATTCCAAAAAGCATGTTTGACCATGACAGTTCTTTTAACTCGTTACATTTTTATGACACCCTCGTTTCTGCCCCCAAGTTTTTCGTTTGACCTCTCTGCACTACGACGGTATCAAATACGTCCCAGCAAGCCGATCAGGAATTCCACGATCGGGCAGGAGAAGTGAAACGATCATGGCGAGAACATAAACAACGATTAGACTTAGAATCAACGAAGTCGACCAACGGTAACGGTTCACTGTTAAGTGGTACAAAATGGTAATCCCAAACCAAGGCATCCAGATAATCGCCGCCCTGCCAAGAACTCTCAACCGCGAAGCCTTGCTTCCAGTATTGCAAACGAAGGTTTGGCCAGTTAGCAACAAAGTTAGCCCGCCACGAAAAGCAAGTGCGGCAATTAGTCCAGGAACTGCCACATATACGTTCGCACCCCAAAGAAAAATGAAAATGTAGGGAACGATGAACGAAGAAGGCTTTATTGTTGCAAAATAATTGAATTGCCGTTCAACCAACACCTTGGCTTCTTGACTCTCTTCGGCGGAATGCTCAATTATGCGACCGTTCAACTCTTGTGCAATTTGCCTTCCGTCCGGCTGGATTGTCACAGGCACGTAAGTACCCTTCCAGAATTTGTCGTCCTTCAAGATGGAATCGAAGTGGTCAACGATGTAGATTTCTATCGTACGAGGCTGCAGTCCAGTAGACTTTGCATACCCTAGGTTGTGTCTTACCATATAATGCATCATCAAGCATTTCTGCATCGACGCTACCTCCGGCGTTTGATATTGCCAGAAGGACGCAAATACGCCGCAAAGAAAGGAAACAAGAACTAGCGGCATCGCAATGCAAATCAGGACAATTGCCAAGCGTCTCAGCCTGCCTATTTCTGTTGGCTGTCGCAAGAATAAATGCACTTGAGCTACAATATCCTCGATATTGGGGGTGGTTTCCAATCGATTCAATAGTTTTCGGGCCTTCATTGGCAATGGAATCGCTATCGAATTAAGTTGTGCCTTGTCTTGGGATTCCTTTCCAGACAGAAGGGCCGCTGCAGCGTCATGAAGAAATAATCCTACACTACTGGCGTTCGAGCTTGAGTTGGTAGCCGAATCGAACGGTCGATCCGTCTGCTCGGTCTGAGCTCCAGGAAGCCAAGTATCACACAACTTCAATCGGCCGTTGTCTCCAATCCAGACCTGCTCCAAAGAAAGATGCGATGGCATTGTTGCATCCTTTTGTGCCGCACAGATTTCACTCGCAAGATCGAATAGCAATACTCGAACTCTCGACCATGGTTGCGATGTGCGTACCAGTGACGACAAAGGTTTGCCTGGCAGAAATTCAAAGGCATCCCAAATCTGATCTGCTTTTCTGCTTCCGCAAAGCCATCTCAATCGGCCAACACGGGAAATATTAGTCCATGACAAAGGCAAAGCGGATGACACGGTCAAAGATCTTCGAATCCACACATCTCGATTCAGTCGCTCGTCACGCGCTCGTAACCACTCGATCTCGCCGATCCTTCCCAGTGACTCGCAGAGAACATACGGTCCAATTCGAACACCCGAGTTACTCGGATCAGCTTGATTGCCACTGGCTACAATTGCTTTGTTTGCAGATGCTTCTTTCACGATCGCTTGCAATACGACAACACGAGTATTACTCAATTTGTCATGAATCGCTGTGATAACAGCCACACAAAACGAGACGAAAACTAAGGTCTGATGGATGAATAGGAAATAGGTTGGATGCGAAGGATCGTTTAGCACTCCAGCCCAAAATCCGAAAATCTGAATGCTCCATGGCAGAGAAAATAATACCGAGAATCGAATCAGTGCGCGAACTATTCCAGGAGCACCGCCGAATTGATCGATTACCTTGAGACCAAAGAGTCTTTTTCCGGGTGTGGCACCGTAGACTCCTTCGAGTATGCCGAAATAGATCAATCCTGTAGTCCAGGTACTCAAAGAAAGGAACATAGGGTAATCCCATATGCGACCCGTGTGAAATCCTAGAATGCTCAAAACCTACCAGTTAGCAGATAATAGAGGGTAACTCCAACTGAATAAATGTCGGATCGAATATCGAGATCATCACCGCGACATTGCTCAGGAGACATATACAACGGAGTACCAACGGTAACTCCTGTTTGCGTTAATAGAGAATCTCCCTCTGCGGCAAATCAAATTGGGTTTTGATCTCGTGCTTGTTCTTATCAATTGGTCTTTGGAGCCACGAAACTTTGTGGGATTCCTGTTTAGCTCATGAGATACAACCACTGACCCGCCGTCGAATGGCGTGGAATCAAGGAAAAGACTCGTCAGGGACGCAGATCATGCGGGTCGGATTCCGTGAGTATCTCTGCATCGGATTAGAAAGGTCCTTGCATCGGCAACTAACAAGACTTTGTGGTTTCGTAAAAACAAAAAGGTGTGTGTCCCCTACGATCCCCACGATCTCTGCCCTACGATCTGTTAATAGAGTTGCCATGTACTTGCAGTGCCCATCTTTCATTGCTATAAAAAGATTGGACTGCGTGCGGTGAAAACAGTTTGAATAATCAACGAGGAAAAATCGTGCCGCTAGATCGAGAGACAATACTCAAAAAGCCAAACGACCCGGTAACTCCCCTGGAACATTGGAAATACAACGGACTGACCGGCGCTTTGCAGTACGGACTACTCCAAACAGGAATTGTTGCTGTTGCCTCGGTGGTCGCTGCGTTGGCGATATGATACCTAACAAAAAATTTTGAATGGGGCAAACTCGTCGCGTTTCGGTTATTTTGTATGGGTGCGACCATTGGGTTGTCAATTGTTCTGACATCATGGCTACTTGGATGGCGACATAATCGTTTGCTATATCTAAAGCCTTTAGCTTCGGATTACGTTGCTTTCCTTGGCTTCCTTATTGGATATTCGCTAATCTTGGGCTTGTCGCCCGGGCATCCACCACCAAGCCGAGGTCAGTTTCCTGATGGAATGACCCTCGAAATTCAAGGACCAACGGTCGATGGACGCTCTTTCGCAATGTCGGACCTTCAGGGCAAGGTTCTATTGGTAGATTTTGGGCCACATGGTGCGGTCCATGTGTGGCAGAACTGCCAAACATAAGAAGGGCCTACGACAGTTATCATAAACAGGGGCTGCAAGTCGTCGGTATCAGCTTGGATGACGACAAAGGTTCTTTGGCTAAGTTCCTGGAAACGCACAATGACCCTTGGCCTCAGATATTTAGTGAAGAACCAGCCAAAACCGGTTTCAATAATCCGCTTGCAAAGTCGTATGGAATCAACGCAATTCCGTCGATTCATCTGGTCGACCGAAAGGGCAAAATTTTAGCAAGCAACATTCGTGGATATGGGATCGATAGAGCCGTCGCGAAAGCACTTAATTTATCCGGGCCAATAAGACCATGGTCCGACATTGTCAGTCAGATACCGATGTATCTCGCAAGGAGCATATTTGTGGCCATCATGATTGGGCCATGGTGGCTGAGCATGGCGTTGTGCAGCTCTAGCACCTACATTCTCATTTTAGTCTTCAGAGTTTTGAATATGAAACACGTTAAACAGGCCAACTGAGCAAACGGCTAGCGCGGATTATTCATTGGCTATCGATTTTTCGTTGTAAGGTAATGCTGCGAAAGACATAGCGAAAAGCAGTTTAAATGCAGACTGTTTTTCGTAACCCGCTGCGTAAGCGAGGGATTTTGTTGTTGGTCCCTCGCTTACGCGTCGGGTTGTGAATAATCCGCGCTAGCGCGATAGAGTCCAATGCGACAAGCACAGGTAGACAGCGGCATATGTTGTAATGCTCATGACGCTTTGCCTTAAAAACCATGTTTTCTACATGTACTTCCAAAGCTACGCAACCTTCGAAAACACATCGACGACTTTTATTGATCGAGTCGAAAGGGCGGGAAGGATACTGCCTGCAAAGGAGGTTGCAAATCCAATGGCTGCCCCCCACCAAAGTGCACCGTCCAAAACCGGGAAACTTGAAAAAAACGCTATGGGAAACGGAATCCCTCCCAATACGCGGTTCACGAAGAAGTACGTACCTATCGAACTAATCGAACCGGCAACAACACCCAGAATGATCGCTTCCCCAAGTACCAAAAACATGATCTGATTGGGTTGAAAGCCAATCACCTTTAGGACGGCCATCTCCTTGCGACGTTCGCGAACGCTGATACTGATTGCATTCGAAATCACGACCGCAAGAGTTGCGATGATCGATGGTGCGAGCACCCAACGCAGTATGGTCAACAAGTCTTTGTAGGCAGCCAAAAAATTCGAAACACCTGACGATGCGGTTTCGATCTTGACAGGCGGCGATGCGAACATCGGAGAATTGTCAATCTGGCCACTTACTTTCGTGAATGTCTCTTTGTTCGGCACTTTGACCCAAACCAAATTCATGGTCTTGTTCGCAAGTGGATGCGGTTTGCCTTTACTCGCCTTGTATGCGTCGAGCGATGCGTTCAAGTAATCGCGATTGATGCATGAGTTGTTGTCGTAGCGTCCCAATGGAAATGTTCCGACTATCTCGCATTCCAGTTCTATGTCACGGTAGTTGGTGCCAAATACTTTGATACGGTCGCCGACTTTTTTTTCCAATGCGGCAAGACGCTTCTGACCGACGATGATCCCTTGCCGATTTTCTTCCATTTTTTGGATGGCTTTGTCCAGTTCCGCACGCGGACCAGGTTGCAGCGAATCAAGCTCGTCCATCATGGTAAGCAGTTTTCGCGGCTCCATACAAAAGGCGAAAATGAAACTGTTGAATCCCATTTTGCCTTTTTCCGTCGAGCCAATAAAAAACTGCCAAGTCATCGAGTCGATCGGCTTAACATCCGAATCCTCACGAGCCGCGCCGTTTTCGAGCGTAGCCGCATAAGAGAATGGCATCTGGCTTGGGATGCTCCATTTCTCAGTGACAATGCCCTTGAAATTACTCGTCTTTTCTGAGGTCGCAATGTCTAGAAATCCTAGGATCGACCAAATGAGCGTGATCACGAATACCAGAACCATGACACCTGCGATCGTCAACATGGATCGAACGAGGTTTCGCCTTAGGTTCTTGAATATCAACATCAAAAATTTCATGGTTGTCTCCTAACCCGCTTCATAGAGTGCTTCGTCGGGCTGGTCTTCAAGTCGACCTTTGTCTAGGTGTTGGATTCGATCCGCGCGACGAGCAGCTCGAATGTCGTGAGTCACCATCAAGATGGTCTTGTTCAGTGATCGTTGCAAGATTCCGAGCAGATCGAGGATCTCATGAGCAGATTTGGCATCCAAATCGCCCGTCGGCTCGTCCGCGACAATCAACGTTGGATCTGTAACAATCGCGCGAGCAATTCCGACACGTTGCTGCTGGCCGCCGGAAAGTTGACTTGGCAGATGCGAATTACGATCATTGAGCCCAACCAATTCTAGGGCCGTCATGACTTGTGCTCGCCGCTTCTTCGAGCTCAAGGGCAAAAGCAACAGCGGTAGTTCTACGTTTTCATAGGCAGTAAGAACGGGCAGCAGGTGATAGAACTGAAATACGAAGCCGACGTGCTCGTTGCGCCAGCGTGCAAGTTGAGCTTCCGTCATTGTCGATACACATCGATCTCCAACCCAAACTTCACCTTCGCTCGGAGTATCTAGGCCGGCAATGAGGTTAAGCAAAGTTGTCTTGCCCGAACCGCTTGGCCCCATCAGCGCTAGAAACTGCCCCTCGGGTACTTCGAGGTCCAAATCGTTGAGCACGTTAACTCGCTCCGATCCTCGCTTGAAATACCGGGAGACATGCGACACTCTGACAATAGGTTTGGCGGTCACTCGATTGATCCTTTAGTGAGATTGGACTAGTGCTTTGTGACAACTCAGACAGGCTGGAAGCCTACCCTACGATTGATTGGACTAGGGAGTAGGGGCACTGAAGAAAACAACGATCGCACTCATTTCAGGTTTGAGATAGGCCCCTTGTTCTTCTTCGGGAACTTGCACTGCCACACGGACAGGTACTGCACCTTTGGCTCGGTCTGCTATCGGCATCAATCGGGACACTGTCCCTTTGTAAACTCGTTTGGGGTAGGCTTCCGAACGAACTTCGCATTGTTGGTTGACAAACACCTTTGATACGTCTCGCTCCTGGATATTCAGATCAATCTCCAAATCAGACAGGTCTGCGATGTCGCAAACGCTCGTTGATCCACTGAAAGCAACCGGATTTACAAGATTTCCTTGTTCAGCATTCTTTTTCAAAATCGTACCGGAGATGGGCGCTCGAAGGGTGCAATTGTCGAGTCGCCACTGGGCTTTTGTCAGGTTCGCTTCGGACTGGATTACCGCGGCACTAGCCATGGCAATCCGTTCCTTGCGAGGTCCCTCTTTCATCATGTCCAGTGACTGTCGCAACTTTTCAATTCTCTTTCGCGTGCTGAAATAACTGCTTTGAGATTGTTCGAACTCGGACATCGAAACCGAATTGGACTTGAGCGCTTCTTTGAGCCGTTTGTATTGCGATTCCAGTTGTAATACCACTTCTTCTTGTTCTTGAAGATCCGCCGTCGCACCCGCGATTTCCTGTGGTCGAGCTCCAGTTTCCAGTTCCGATAATTCAGCTTTGTTTCTCATGAGAATTCCTCGCGTTTGTTCCACTTCCGCTTGGTACTCGGTTCGTTCTACTTCGGCTAAAACGTCCCCTTTGACTACCCTTCGACCTTCTTCGATATTGAGGCTCATGATTCGGCCGCTAACCTGTGGGCTGACCAAGACTTGGTGTTTTGCAATGACGTAACCTCGGGATTCGAGTGCGATCGGGTTCGAGGCTGTTGGCTTTGTTGAGTTCTCAGAGCTACCGCCACGCGACGATGCGTTCAGATTCGGAGCGGCTGCATCTTGATTTGCCATTCCATCCTGTTTGGAGCTTACGGAATTCGGAATCGACTCGCTATTGGATTCCAACGCCGGTCTCGAAAAGCCAAGCGAAGCCATTATGGAATTGTCGCGATAGCCCAACCAAAGACATACAATGGCTAGTACCAATGCCAAAATCCACGGAAACCAACCGCCGGAACGTTGATTGTCGATCCGATCTAAAGGAGAAATTTTCAACGAACGAACGCGATCATCCAGGGAAGTTGCGCCTTCCCTTTTTTCTTTTTCGGTTAGGGAAAGTGAAGAACTTTCTTGAGCGCTCAATGGAAACCTAACTCAATTCCAGGAAAAATGCGAAATAACGTATAGCTAGCTTGCGAGTCGTGTTAGGTGTTTTTGGCATCGATCACAACATGGGCCGCAAACCGTGGGCCCTTCGGCTAATCAGCCGCAACGCGCTAGCGTCCGGTTCAGCCCGACTTCTGATCGACGCCGTGTTTTTCAGTCTGCTGCTCATCCTATTCTAATGCCGCTTCGCCCTGGTTGATATACGTTATCTGAAACGGACTGGATTCACTGTGATTCGGTTCTATTTCGGCATCTCTCGACCTTTTGTTTCAGGCAAGAAGTAAATGGCGACCAAACCGAACAAAAATATTACGCTCATGTAGCTACAGGTATCGCGGAACGAATTGATTTTTTCCGTCACGCCATTCGCATTTTTGGCAAGGTTGGCCTGCAATGTACCCATGCCGAAAATACCTGCGGCCGCGACGAATCGTCCAACGTTGTAACAAAAACTGGTTCCAGTGCTTCGCAAACGCAAAGGAAATAGTTCGGGCAAATAAATCGCAAAGCCAGCAAACAGTGCCAGCTGACAAAACCCCATCACGGTACTCATCCAAATGTCATTTACGCCATTGAAGAGCTGAAAGTACCCGACGGTTGCAACCATGGCGGCAACAAAACCAATCGCAAAGGTTTTCTTGCGACCGATTTTTTGTGCAAGCCAGGTGAACGATAGCATACCGCAAAAGGCCCCGATGTTTTGACAGATCATGTTGAAGGAAACCCAGCCTTTGGTCATCCCAGGAATCGCTGCTTCCTCAATACCCTGTTCCCGCAAGTTGCGAGTGATAACGTCTTTGACCAACTCAGGACTCATGAAGCCGATTCCCCAAACACCGATGACTCCGACAATGCAGAGTAGCATGCCGAACAATGCCGATCGACGCCACTCCATTTCACCGAATAACGTCCCATACGACCCGAATTTAACGCCTGTCGCCCGCCCCTCTTTTCTGGCAGCAACCCAAGCGTCTGGCTCCTTGAGTTTGATAACGAGAAACACACATAAAAAGGCAGGCACAGCCCCTACGAGAAACATGTACTTCCAACTGCTTGCAGCTTCGATTTGTTTCGTGGAGACAAGGTAACCCATCAGGATTCCAACCAAGCCAGCGGTGATATTCCCAAATGCTGAAAGAGCTTGCAAAGTACCCAATGCGCCCGTTCGGGCACGTGACGGCAATCCGTCGGCTACCAAGGCCACGGCCAATCCGAAAACACCGCCGACTCCCAAACCTGTTAAGAAACGATATGCAGCAAAGTCGATCCAGCCCTGTGAGAACGCTGACAACCCCGTAAACATCGAGTAGAGAAGAACCGTCATCGTCAGCGTCTTGGCTCTGCCGATTTGATCTCCCACCGAGCCAAAAATCATACCACCAGTGGCCCAGCCCATCAAAAAGATGCTGGTCGCAGTGAAACCATACTGCTTGATGACCTCGGGAGTGGTGTCCTTTGGCAATAGATTGGATAACGCATCGTTGCGTGCGATCAAGAAAATCTGCTGATCAAGACAATCAAACAGCCAAGCTAACGAAGCCATCGAGAAGACGAACCAGTGGTATCCGGTTAGCCCTTGCCACCACATTTTGTTGGAATAACTATCGGACATTTCGCAGGCTTTCTAATACTAGGCAGGAGAAGAAAATGGGTGGGATCGGATTCCTATGATAACCAAAAAGTTCCTTGTTAAGAGTGGTCATCCACGAGATCCGGGCAAGGATCTGGACAAATTGAGCCCTGTCTGCCGGAATAGTTGGATTCGTTCTACATCGGATTGGAGTAAAGGGCCACTTGCGAGTATGATATCCGGTTCATGAAAACTCACTTCCAGCCTGATCTTATCGCCATCGATTGCTTCATTGCGAAAAATGCAACATTGCGTGGCGAAATCATAATCGGCTCTCAATCTTGTGTCTTGTTCGGGGCTGTAATTCGAGGTGATTGCGTCGGTGTTCGGATAGGAACGCAGACCAATATTCAAGACCTGTGTTGCTTGCACGGTGATCCTGGGTTTCCGTGCACCATTGGTGACCGGGTGACCGTGGGGCATGGAGCGATCATTCACGGAGCAACCATAGAAAATGATTGCCTGATTGGTATTCGAGCTGTTGTGCTCAACGGAGCGGTCATTGGAACTGGATCGATCATAGCGGCTGGGGCTCTTGTGCCCGAGGGAAAGGTCATTCCTCCCAATTCGTTGGTCATGGGAATACCTGGAAAAGTGGTTCGTGAAACCAATACTGCCGATGCCGAGATGATCCGACATGGGTGGGAACACTATGTCGAAACAAGTCAACAATACAAAGCAACTGAGTCATGAGCAAACGCCACGAAAACAACTCCGCACCTACTGAATTGATCGCGGGTGATATCGAATACGAAATGGGTATCCCAATTCCCGGTGTAATCTTGGAAAAGGAGCTGTGGGTTCAAACGGCCATCAAAAAGCTACCGGAGAACGCTCCTCTCGACTTCAAAGCCATCTTTGGTCGCACTGCACCCATCGCAATCGACATAGGCTGCGGCAATGGTCGCTTTGCAATTTCATCTGCGGTTAGACGACCCGAATGGGATCATGTTGCATTCGATATTCTGCCAGCAGTCATTCGATACGGAACGCGACGGGGCAACCAGCGTGGGCTGTCCAACCTGCGCTTTGCGGTTTGCGATGGATGGCGATTTCTCGAATCGTATTTGACCGCCGAATCCGTTCAAGAGATTCATATTTACCATCCGCAACCCTTTGCGGATCGAATGCAATCGAGTCGCCGCATGTTGACCCCCGACTTCCTAGGGCTGATGCATAAGTGCTTGAAAGCAGATGGGCAAGTATTCTTGCAGTCGGATCAACGCGATTACTGGGACTACATTTGCGGCATCATGGGTCGCGTATTTGAATGGCAGGAAGTCCAAGGACGTTGGCCAGAGGACGAACACGGTCGTTCGCGTCGGGAGGTGTTGTCCATTGAGCAAGGGCTTCCGATTTTTCGCGGTCAGGGCAAAAAGCGAGCTGATCTGTCCGACGAAGAGTTACAGACATTGATAGCCGACCTGCCACAGCCCAAGTTTCGCGTGGAAGGGGTGGGCGAAGCAAGTGGCCACAAGAGATCACATTGGAAACCGATGCGCCGTGATCGCAACCGACGCTAAATGTGAGACTGCACCACGGGCACCAACGCGGTCCCTAAGATTTGATGCTGGTTGGCATCGAGATGGATCCCATCGACGCTACTCGTTTCGGTCACGGAATTGATATCAAAGAAGTGGCAGCGGAGCAGGGCGCTAACTTCGCGATAGGCGTCTGCAATGCCAGTACAGCGAATTTGCGCCCCGCTGAATTTGACCGCAATCGCACCTTTTGGCGCTTTGATGATCGGCGGGCATAGGATCAAGATCGGCGCAACGGGCATCCCCGGCTCGATGGGTGCTTGCCGAATTACATTCACAAGTGTCGCGATGCCTTGCGCCGCCGCCCAGGAGCTGTTGTATGGATGGTTGTACTGAAAGTCGTTGGTGCCAAGTGCAAGGATCACCAATGCCAGTGGCGAATTCACTTCGATGCGTTGGGCTAATCCGTGCTGGCCATTGCGACCAGACTTGAACGGATCGTCGTAAACGGTTCGGCGTCCGTTAAGGCAATCTTCGATCACACGTGCTCGTCGTTGGCCCGCATTCAGCCCGTTCTCCAACACACCGGGCCAGCGTGCGTCGAACGGTAAACGATCGCGAGTGTTGGGAACGATGCCCCACGCGAGGGAATCGGAATAGACGAGAATTTGTTGCATTGAAACTTTTGACGAAGGGGTGAGTACTTGCGCATTATATTTGCGTCGCAGGTGTTTCGCGAGATAATAGATCAATTCGATATTAAATCAATTCATAGTGCTTGAAACGTAGGCATCCAATATTTTAGACGAATCTCCCGCCGCCAACATTCATACCGCCCTCGCCAATTAGCTCTCCGTTCTCGACTCGCCACCCTCCGGCTCCCTCGATCTCCCATCCGTCCAAGGTGACACCGTCAAATATGACTTTCAGCTTGCCGAGTGGCTGTGGAAAGTAACCCTCGATCTGCTTCGCTTTAAGCATATACCGGTTTCTTTCTAGTGGCGTGAGTTCCCGGCTCGTGCGTTTCTTTGCGTTCCTAAGGAGTACTTCCAGATCGAGTTCCCAAAACCTCAGTGTTGAATTTGCAACGACTCCTGCGGTAGCAACCCAAGTACGGGAAGGTCCCAGTGCAATAGCCGAGACTTTGTCGTCGTGCCCGCGCAAGTTAACAGGAGGATCTGCGGGTGATTTGATATCGTAAACTTCAGCGGTAAAGTCTTCGCGGCCGATGACTACAGCATGGTCATTTATGTCAACTGACTTAATTGGGCTGTTACGGCCGAGTTCTATGTAATTCGCCATCGGATCACTGGACTCAATGTCCCAAAGCCGGGCCGTTTTCTCGAGACCACCAGTTACCAGCCATCTTCCGTCTGACGAAATATCGCACGTATCGATGCGATGATAAGGCCCCCACAGGACATGCAGTGGCTGACTAGGCCGCTCCACCTCCCAGACATAGATAGATCCTCCTTGGTGTGAAACAAACCGTCGGCCATCCGGATTCACAAACAGATGACGAACTTCCTCGCCCAAATCTCGGGAGTTTTCCGGGATTAAGTATTTGCTTTGCGGCTGACGAGAATCCTGTAAATTCCACAAGTAAGTATTCCCACGCTCATCGCCGGTTAGCAACCAGCCGTTGTTAGCCCCGAATGCAACGGATGTCAAAGGTATTCTGTCGGGCGACGCAAGGACAATTGGAACCGCTGGCCCAACACTTGCTTCCAGTTCCCAAACCTGAGCCGTTCCGTCCAAGTAGGCTACCACCAAAATGCTCGAGTCTTTGGAATAGGCAAAGGAACTGTTTTTCGCATCACTTTCTGGCTTCAAGATAGCCTGTGGTTTTATACCTCCCGTCACCGCCCAAAGCAGTACAGAGCCACTTGTACTTAACCCACACAGCCAGCGGCTATTAGGGCTGAATTCCAGCGCAGTGATGTCGAATTCTTCAACATCCAAACGCGTTACCGACTCCAGTGGGTTCTCGAGGCTCATGTCGAGGAATTGGACGGTAGATCCATCGGTCGATGCGAACCAGCGACCGTTGGCGCTGAACTCCATGTCTAGAATTAAAGTCTCGTGAAGCAATGCGTTACGGCCGAATTGTGATTTGATCGCAAGTAGCGTTTCATATGCGAACGACGGTACTGGAAGTTCAGATTCTCTGCTGAACGATTCGGTCGCATCAATCCCCAGTAGTAAACCGACCAAAGGATACTCAGAAACAACGCTCTCTGCATTGCTCATTCGCGCGCGAAGGACTTCAGTTATGGCTTGGCCTTCCGCTTGGAGTGCGCGATTTCTTTCAAACGAAGCCAGTTGTTCTGCAGCCAATGCTTGTTCCGCTTTTTTATCCGCCAGAGTTTCCGCTGCCC
This sequence comes from Pirellula sp., assembly GCA_043744075.1. GTDB lineage: Bacteria > Planctomycetota > Planctomycetia > Pirellulales > Pirellulaceae > JBKCUI01. The sequence continues at coordinate 25,604 of JAYTVL010000157.1, forward strand.
TGGCATTTTCAGCAAGTACGGCAAAGGCATAAGATTGTTTTCGAGCGCTGGCCGTAGCAAGCCCTCCCACAATTGCGAACAGCAGCATGAGTCCTGCAATCGCAAACGAGTATCGTTTTCTGGTTTGTGCTTTTGCGACTGCGATTTCTGACGAACGGAGCCTTTGCTGGACACTCTCTAAGTATACTGTCAATGCTTCCAAGACTTCGCCCGCGTTTCGAATACGATCAACGTGCTCCAGTTCTAACGCCGCCCTGGCCAATGCAATTAGTACTGTGTCGGCACCGCTGCTATACAGGCGAGTAAAGCAATCCTTGAGTTTACCGCGCCTCGCCATTTGAAATATCTCCGGTCCGCTCTCTGCTACGTACGGCGGTTTTCCAGTCAAGATTTCCGCTAAAATGACCCCCAGCCCAAATACGTCTGTCCGTTCGTCCATTTGCTCTACTTCACCAAGCGCCTGTTCGGGTGGCATATAGGCAGGCGTTCCCATTGCGTCACCCATTTGCGTATCGGAGCCCACGCTACCTGGGAGATCACTACCTGCACTGCGGCTAGTCCGTATGACACTAAAGTCTCGATGTTTCTCATTGACTTCTGCTCATCGGCCACGCCACCGGTTTCCAATACTTTGGGCAAGCCCCATCTGCTGGTGCCAACCCTCAACCTTGCGTCCGATCCCTGTCTCAAAGTCGTCGGCAAATGAATTCACTCGCTTCAAGACCCGTTCCCTGCCATCTT
>JAYTVL010000158.1:0-6810 GCA_043744075.1 Pirellula sp.
TTCCCTGTTCCCTGTTCCCTGTTCCCTGTTCCCTGTTCCCTGTTCCCTGTTCCCTGTTCCCTGTTCCCTGTTCCCTGTTCCCTGTTCCCTGTTCTTTTGCGGATGCCGAGGTGGTGGCGGGCGATTTCCAATGCGTCTTCGCGAATGCGACAGACAGAGCGTAGCGATTTTTTTATTGCCTTCGCAATCATTTGGTCTGTTTGGTTTTCATCTTGCGATAGCTCCGCCACTCGTTTTTGATCGTCGTCCAGCGAATTCCAAATGTAGTCGTGCGAGTCCTTGAACTCGGCTTTGTAATCCGCGAGGTTTTCGCAATTGCAGTCAATCGCATCAAAACCTGAGTCATTGTCTATCGATTTTAAAACTGTCGAATTCTTTCGACACGTTGCATTGTTGATTGCATTTGCAATCTTACGATTGGCAATCGTGCTGTACATCGAAATCATGTCTATAGTCGACCATACCAAATTGTTTTTCCGACGGTGCTCGTTTGCTTCCGTCACGATGTTCACTGCCAACTGCCGGCAGTCGTAATGATCCCGTTCGTCCCATAACATTTTGGGCCGAATCCAAATCTCCACTCGGTCGACAAAACTCAAAAACATTTCATCAGCCCAAGGGCTCGCTCTACCCAACGATTGCTCGAACGAGAACTCCTGCAACGATCTCTCGACGTGCCATTCCACGTTTGGTCGATTCTTTTTGCGAACCATTTTCCACACCTGTCACCTTGGCGAAACGGTTTCAGATCAGTTAAATCAAGCCCCATTCAACGCGTTGTGTAGTTCTACGGTGAGTCCTCCGCGATTGCAAGCAATTTTTTGTTGAAAGACAAACGAAACGATTGTTCGACTTGAATGTCTAGCCAACCAGTCATGGGACCACTGGCACAAGGCCAGTGGTGCCCACGAATTTCCTTAATTCAACGCCATTCGGGTTTCACCCGGCGGGGCGATGTGTAGCTGCCAGTTGTGGCTCCGCGTAAAACTCGACGGAAGCCTAGGTTCGTTGGCTCCGCGGTTCCGCCACCATTGCGAGAATTCGCTGAAGGTCATTTGGATTGATCGGCTTGGTAAGGAATCCGTTCATGCCTGCATCTCGACAAAGATCCGCATGGTGCTGGTCGTGATGGGCTGTCATTGCATAGATGGGCAAAGATATTCCACGGCTTCGAATTAGCTTTGTCGCTCCAACCCCATCCAATTCCGGCATATCCAGGTCCATCAAACAAACATCGAATTCCTGCGTCTCAAGTAAATCTGAAGCCTCGCGTCCATTGTTAGCGACCGTTGCTCGATGGCCGGACAATTCCAGAAGACCCACCAGTACACATTGGTTAATCAATCCATCCTCAGCTACAAGAATATTCAAGTTACAACTGAGATTTGCTGCCACTTTCGGATCGGTCAATTGAGTCAATGGTTTACAAGTCTCGCATGGAACTATTGGGGCCGAACCCATCTTGTAAAATCCATCGGTAAGAGCGTCAAGCCAATCCGGTCCGATGCAGGGCTTGACTAGATATCTGCGATCAGCGAGTTTCGTTGCGTTCGGACCTTGCGCCAACCAGCCTGGAATTCCCAACCGATTTGTCTGATCAAGGAGATCGATAGCTTCAGGGCCAGCCGCAATGACCCCATCAAAGAGTTCTAATTCAGGTCGCTCGAAATCGGACTTGTCGAACCAAGAATCAAAACTGACCGCAAACCCGCCGCAATCGCATATTGTTTGTTCTAGACAGCGCCTCGAAGCGTCGCAGGGCTCCACGATCAAGAATTTTTGGCCGGAAAGACGTCTAATAAGATTTCCTGAAGCTAGAGGTTGGGACTCGTCAATAATGAGCGGCAGAATGATGGTAAATTTGCTACCAACATTCGCTTGACTCGTAACCTCGATAGAACCCTTCATCAGCCGCACGAGTTCCGTTGAAATAGAGAGTCCAAGTCCAGTACCTCCGAAACGACGGGTAGTACTGTTGTCCGCTTGCGAAAATGCTTCAAAGATCGATCGTTGTTTTTCTTCCGGAATCCCAATGCCGGTATCGATTACATGAATTCTCAAGGTGGGCGACTCATCGAAAACGAGCTCGGCACGCAGTTCGACGTACCCCTTCGTGGTGAATTTGATTGCATTTCCCATGAGATTGAAAATAATTTGTCGCAATTTCATGGGATCGCCAATGATGCTTCGAGGCATATTGGGCGGAATGTAGGCACCTACCTCGATGCCTTTTTGCCAAGCCGGAATGGAGAGAAGACCTACAGCGTCAATAAAGACTTCACCCGGATCAAAAGCGATTGATTCGACCGTCATCTTGCCGGCTTCGATCTTGGAAAAGTCCAAGAGGTCATTTAGAAGTCGAAGAAGTGAATCTCCTGACCGCTGGATCGTACTTAAGTAGTTTGTTAGCTGCTGATTTGGACTGCTTGCTAACGCGAGTTGCGTCATACCCAAAATTCCGTTGAGGGGCGTTCGAACTTCATGACTCATTGTGGCTAAGAAGCGGCTCTTGGCTTGACTCGCAGCATTGGCCACTTCGATTGCATCGCGTAGCTGCTCTTCGGTAGCACGTAGTGCTTCATTGCTGAGAATCAGTTCGGTGGAGCGAAGTTCAGCTGCGGCGGTACGTTCCTCTACGCGCTGTTCCAGTGTCGTGTTTAGCCGATGCAGTTCGTCAAATCCCTCCGCATTCTCCAATGCAGCTCCTGTCAATGTGGCGATAAACTCAGCCACTTTCAATTCCTCGATGCCAAAAAGTTCTTCGAGCTCGGTGTGCCCTACTAATAGGTAAGCAGCAATCGAATCGCGGACACGTATTGGAGTTGCAAGTAAACTGCCGTTCGCAAATCGATCGCGTTCGTCCCAGGGCAAGACTTTTGTTACGCCTTCATATCCTATTCGACCAAAAAAACTATTGTCTTGGGCGAGGCCGTCCAACTGAGTTGAGGTGACCGCTCCCGTTGAGATCTTGTCGACCACGGTCCATTTTGCAGTCGACTCACCTCTTGAAATGACAATGACGATTTGTCCCCTCAAAAGGTGCTGCGATGCCAAACAGCTTTCGCGGAAAATATCGCGTTTGTCGAGAGAACGTGTTATTCGACGTCCGTCTGCGAGCAGTGTATCAAACCGGTCCGCCAGGGAAAGTGTTTCCTGGGATGCGGCACTTCCCTCCATGCAATGAATGGATTCCGAAAGGCTCTGCTTTAGCCAATCCAACCTGTCGGATTCGGCGGAAGTCAATTGCAATCGACTATCCTTCACGTCTTGCGCCAATTCACTAAGGCACTTGAGTGACTCCCAAGCCTGCATAGGACAATGCAGTTTTTCGGCAATTTTGATGCTATTGCGAAACAATCTTGCGGACGAAGCCGTTTTACCCACTAGCGATTCGATCAAAGCCTTTTCCCGCAGCACATGAGGGAGATCCGCTGGAAAACTCTTCGCAATTCGATGTGCTGTCTTGGCACCAATTCGTGCCCGAGCGATTCGATTGCGAAACAACAGGACCTGTAAACGAGGCGTTGTGCTCGCGAGTTTTCGAAGTGCAGTCGCAAGCCACGCATAGCAGGGACTGACATAGGTGTTAATATGTCCAGATTGCTTGCAACGGGCAATCGCGCTCCGAAGAGTAGATTCTGCGTCGCACAGTTGGCCGGCTCGAATCTGAACGATAGCCAAAGCGAGCTGGGTCTGTGCGTGACTTTGAGCGTCCGTACGATGAATCTTGGCCTGCTTGACAACGACATCCGGTGGTACTTGATGTGGCGAGGATCGCATCCAGACGTCCAAGCTGATTCCAGCCACTTGAGCGTCGCCTATTTCAACACCGGAATCGTGGATGCGTTGGGCATCGCTGGCTGCTTCTCGAAAGCGGCCCGCTCGATAAAGTGCATTAGCTCGTTGATATCGAGCCATATTGGTTTCCCAAGCGTCTCCGGTTCGTTCAAGCAACTCGATACCTTGGGTCGCAGTTTCGATACAGGATTGAAAATCTGCCGCCGCCAAATGTACGACGCTTGCATAAGCCAGCGTCTGCCCCTCTCCCCAAAGATCTTTTTGATCTCGCCGTATCTTGAGCGATCGCTTCGAATAAACGTCCGCACGCCGAAACAATTTCAAAAGACTGCATACCGGCGCATGTTCCGAGTAGCTCTTTGCTAGTTCTGGAGTTTCGAGATACTTTTCGGCATCATTCATGCCAGAAAGGTGCGCGTACAAGGTCCAAATGGCTCCTCGACTGAACCAATAGGTGTGGGCCAAGCGGCTAAAGAGGGTCCATCGCAATCGTTGAATGGGTGTTGCTGCTTTTCGATTTCTTGATAGTCCAAAGATCGAATGGTAACTCTGTAAAACCGATTGCAATAGCAATCCAAGAATCATTTGAGACACATTGCGTGGAACTCGGACGCCGCTCAATGCAAGTGCATCAACATACTGCTCTGCTGCTTGGCTCATGCGTCCACGCTTAAACTCGACATCCCCCAAGAGACCGACGAGCTGTGTTCGGTCGATGGGTTTGTCTGCAAACTTGAGCGATTCTGCAAATGCTAAACCGGCTGCTTCATAGTCACCTGTACTCAGGAAAACTTCTCCAATGCATTCAGAAGTTTGACGCAGTTGGTCGCGATCATCTACCGGTATCCAATTCTTCGCCATCCGGTAATACCGAATAGCTAGATCGTTTGCATACTGGCGTTGGGATTGATTTGCAGCCAGCAGCGAATACTCAATCGCTTCATCTCGGCATCCTGCGGCATCATAATGATAAGCAAGCTCGTAAGTGCGTTTCGAATCCTCTTGGCGAATTAGACTCGCTGCGCGGAGATGCAACTTGGATTTTGATTCACGACTAGGTTGGTCCAAGAAATACTGCCGAACATCGTCGTGGACGAATCCCATTTGCCGCTGATGGCTGTCCGACCAAACAATTTGCCGTTGGACGGCAAGCTCTAATGCCTCTTGAGCCAAATTCCAGTCGATGTTCGCAAGCAAGTGAGCTTCGCGAAAATGGAAGCTTTTTCCGAGGACGGCGCCAGCTGTTAGAAAGGCGATGGAAGGTTCGGGAAGTCCAGAAGTCCGAATCCTTTGTGCACACGAACCGTGCACATGACTTTGGAGCGTCAACGGTTCGCCAGTTCGAATAGACCAAGCACCCTCGCGAAACAGCACGCTCCCCGACTCAATCATTCCTTGAAGGAGCGAGATAGCGAGAAACGGATTTCCATTTGCAGCGTTTGCCGCCAAGTGCAGGGCTTCCGGCGGAAATTCTCCGATCATTGAGCTAAGTATTGAGGCAATGTCTTCCTGTGTAAGTGGCTGTAAAACCTCCGGGGTTTGGCCGAGTTCGGATTGAAGCTGGTTTCCGCTACTAAGTAAGCCTGTAGCGATGAACATGAGCGAATCGGCACGGCCCACTCTTCGCGTCTGAAACCAACCCGTCAGTAGGTCACGCGATAGTTCATCGATACTCTCGAAATTATCCACCAACATCAATATGCGCTTGGGCTGGATATTCAACAAGTCAAGCAACGACTCGACGGCCCTCTTTAATCGCTGGCCAGCAAACTTCTCTGGACCGACATTCGTTTCGATCTCTTTGTTTTCGAACAACCACGGGAGAAGTGGTCGTATACTTTCTTCGTGCTGACTCAATCCATCGATCAGTACGCGGGCAAAAAACGGATTCGATTTACAATGCTCCTCCAGATCTCGACTGAGCGATACAAACGTTTCGAGAGGTCGAGAGTTCTCGCTTTCCACACCATGCATTCGAACGACCGGCGTTGCGTATGCCTTGGCTTCCTTTGCGAATTCGTCCAAGAGTCGCGTCTTGCCCTCTCCCGATTTAGATAGGATTAGCCAGCGTTTTACAGGTGTACTGTAATCGGAGAGGGCCTGCTCAAAGCGATTCAACCAAACATCGCGGCCTACGAGCGACGCCTCGCACAATCTTTCACGTCTATCGGTACAGCCGAGTACGATTGAATCCGTTCTCCTCCCTGCGAGCCAATCCAAAATGGCGTTCAAGTCAGCCAATGCTGCTTTCGTGGATTGATAGCGGTCGCGAGGTTCGCGTTTCAGCAATCGCAGAACGAAATCATCAACGCAACGAGGTACAACATTCCCCTTCCATCGAAGACTCGTAACCGACGTAGTCATCTGCCCCAACATCAGCTCATTTAGATTGGATGCTGGGATCGGATACTCACCGCTGATAGTATTATAGAGAAAAACCCCTAGGCTATACAGGTCTGTATATGGCCCAACAGGTCGTTGAAGTACTCCAGTTTGTTCGGGTGCAAGAAAAATTGCCCGTTCTAACGAAAGGGGGGGATTTTCCGCTTCACTTAACTTGTGCTTGTCAGAACTGCCGACACGGAGAACAGCCTTCCTCTCTGGCAATAGTATGTGAATCGTCTCATCGCTCAATTTCGAAAAGACCGCTCCGCTCGCGTGTTGAGTTTGGAGATCCAATAAGATATCCGCGGACAATTCTAGCAGGGCCAAAGTCCGCTGCGATTTCTCGCTGATGGCAGAGATCCAGTGAGCAATCGGAATGGTTCGAGATACGGTCTGCACTTCTATTAGCGGTTCACCATTCTGATTCTTCGATAAGATTGGATCACGCACGGTATGCAACCGACGACACGAATGGGGTAACTCAATATCCACGCTATAGGGCTCAGGCCGAACTGGCATTTCGGCTTCGATCACAACATGGGCCGCAAACCGTGGGCTAGCGCCCTTCGGCTAATCAGCCGGAACGCGCTAGCGTCCGGTTCAGCCCGACTTATGATCGACGCTGGC
>JAYTVL010000159.1:0-26194 GCA_043744075.1 Pirellula sp.
TTTGCCGGCAAGTGGCGGGCAAAGCCGAGGGGAACCGGTCGATTCGCGAGTGCCAGCCGTTAGTACGCCAAAACGCATCCGTCGGGGGCAAGCCCCGAACGGATGGGCTAGCGATATTTTCTAACTCTATTCAGTACGTTCCCAGGCAGAGCCAGGGAACGAGATACTGGCGATCAGCGAGATGTGTCGTTTTTTCACTGATTGTTGGCTTGGTCCTGACCGGATGCAACAAACCTACTGTCGAGAAAGAGACTTCAACGAATGTGGCAAAGTCGTTAAAGATAGGCGACCAAACAATCGGCTCCGAGTCAGGCACAAAGGCCAGAGAGATCCTCGAGGCGTGTATTGCGAAATACAAAGGGCTGAAAAGCTACGAAGATGTAGGTGTTCTACGCATTGATAACCTAGCCTCCGATTCAATGGATCAAAAACACACGTCCGAGCCGATGCGAATCGCATTCGAAGCTCCAAATAAGCTGGCAATACAGGCCATCGACTTACAAGCGATGTGGTCCAGCAGCACATGGGAAGCGGTTGTGGGCAAGGCTGATTTCAAGCCCTTTGGCAATCAGCGTCTGGTTCGCCCATTGCCTGACGGAATCGATTTGAAGTGGTTAATTGTGGACAATCTTGGGGCGTCGTTGAACGCACCGGTGACTGGTTCGCCGATCCAATTGCAACTGCTGTTTGATGAAAAGCCACTCGCTTATCTATTGGTGCCAGATTCCAAGCTTACTCTCCTAGCTCCTGAGATATTTGACTCTGCTAAGTGTGATCGAGTTCAGGTGATTTTGGACGATTCCAAATGGGTCTTTTGGATCGACCAGGAGAACGGATTGTTACGTAAGTATGAAGTGCCATCCCCTGGCTTACAAACGGAACTGGCGATTGAACTCTTCGGTGCGAAAGCCAATCCAAGAGTGGACTGGTCAGTTTGGCAAATTCAAAAACGAGCAGACGATTTACTAGTCCGACGATTTATTGACGCGCCGCTCCGCGATACGCCACCGCTTGTTGGCAAAGTGCTTAAACCGTTTGATTTGAGAGGAGCCGACGGGAAAGTCATTCTGGATTCTGCACAGCGAACCAAATTGATTACTGTCTTGTGCTGGGTAACGAACAACGAACTTGGCGAAAAATTTGTCAAGCACTTAATCGATATACAGCGTGAACTCGAGAAACGACTATTAAACAAGGCAGAAATAGTTCTAGTCTCGCAAGCCAACGCAGCAGACATGCAGGAATCCCTAAAACGTTGGAACTGCAGTCTGCCGTTGGCGATCGATACAGAAAACCTGACTCGAAACTCGTTTTCAATTCAGCATCAGCCTGCAGTGGTGATACTTGACAAGCTCGTCCGAGTTCAGCACTTTGATGAAATCGGCTACCTGGACTGGATTCCCGATATTGTTGAAGACCTACAACGTGGTGTTGATATCGCATCCCGCAGATTGCAAACAGAAATTGACAATCAAGCGAGATTCAACTCAAGACTACATCGTGCGATGGTGGAGAAATCACAAATTGCTACGCTTCCCCCAATCGAATCGTTTCCGTTCACGTATCACAATTCGAAAGAGGCATGGCACTTTGCGTTCAATGATTCGATCATCGCAGCCAGTAGCCAGCATTTTTATCCACAAGTTGGTTTGCCTGATTACTCAGTCGGACTTTTTGCAGCCGGAGCCAAACGCCAACGACTAATGACAGTTCTCGATGAAATTGGGCATGTTTATAGTATTGACAATTCAGGAGTGAAAAACTGGGTCGCGAACATTCCAATCGAACAAGCTGACAACGCTAAACGCATTCATGTGTTACCGGACCCGTGGACACATCGATGGATCGCAATTGTGCCAGAGGGATTGCCCAGGTATTGGCTTATCGATGCATCAGCGAGTACGGATAGTGAGCCAGTGGATGCGGCTCAATATGACCTGCTTGAAAACGAAACTCCAATTGCGTTCACTTGGACCGTCAAAGACAACGCCCCGAGCTTAACGATTGGCACGAGTTCACTGAAAATTCGCAATCTTGACCCACAATCTGGAAAAGCGACCGTGGGCGAGGCTGGCGCTATAGCTTCGATAGTTCCGTCGATTAATGATAGGGGTGTAGTACTTGGTTGGAATGCCATTACCTTGGCGGGTGAAATCCGAGAAGTAGAGAATTTGCGATCCAGTTCATCCAATTCAAGTGATGATTCCGGCACCCCACAGCCAAAGAGTCTTTCATTTTCCCCATATCCAGGCGAATGGGCATGGGGCAGGCATCATTCTCATGGTTTAATGTTGGGCATGGCTCAATTGCCAAGTGGCGAAACTGGCACTATTTTACAATCACGACTTTTCAAGCCGATACTTAATCATTCGCTCTCTGTTCGGCCTGAGCAGTGCAAAATCCATTCGACGGCCACTCTTTCGAACGGTTCGCTAAATTGGCTATTGACGGCGCCCAACAGGGTTTTGCATTTGCAAACTGCGGATGGCAATGTTGCCGATCAAATGTCCCTGGGCAAACGAATTATTAGTGCTGGCCTATTCCCCGATCAAAGAAACATGCGAGTCATAATAGCTATCGAAAAAGAAGTGAACTGTTGGTCAATCGAACCAATGGTAGTGAATAGCCCTGCGGTTCCTGCGAGCGAGCCGGCATCCAATGACCGAGAGGTCATAAGTCCATCGGAGCAGCCCGGTGCCTGAGCCCTCAGGCGGGCGCGATCCGCACAACAGGGAGGATATGACCAACACTCCAGAACTGGTGCCAAGCATCCGCAGAGCAGAGCTCGAATGGAGTGGATCTAAAGTAATTCGACGGCACTACTGGCCTTGGAGGTCGTTCAGTTTTCGCCCCGGATGGGGCAGCAACATTTCAGCCCAGGGCAGAGCGCAGCGACGGAACGTCGCGGAGCGCCGCCCTGGGAACTACAAAACGCGTAGACGTTGCCATGCAGGGGCCCGACAAAATGGTTGCGTCTACGATGGCCAATTGGATCGGCCCCTTCAGGGCAATTGGACCGGGTTTGGTCTGTACCCAGGGCGGCGCTGTGCTTTGCCCTGGGCTAAAATGTGTAAGCCCGTTGGGCTAAAAAAAACCAAGATACATCAGAGGTCGGTTAAAGCTCTTTTGTGCGCTGTTTTTTTGCTGTTTTGCGATGTCGTCGGAGCGCAAACTCCAATTGACTACTTTGCAAATGAATCGATTCAAATCGCAGCCAAATCCTTTGAGAACTACTTAGACAAAGTTTCTGAACAGAAATCGAAGAATTCCGACTCGGCTTTCGCGGAGGCGATTTCCGCTTTTCGCCTGTTGTTAGATTTCAGCCCAAAGGACCGTCATCGATTGGTGTTACCTCGGCAGATGGACATAGCCAAAGCCAACTCGGAACGGGTCAAAAAGTTGTTTGATACCAAGGATGATTGGACAGAGTTCCAAAAATCTTTCGACTCGCTCGTGGATGCGGTGGATCAAGCTGCGGATTCCGCAGAATCGAAACGAGAATGGGAAGCGGGCTTTCGGATGCGATGGCAGTTGGCAGGTCTTACGTCCATTTTGCCGGCGTCGGCGAATGCCAAGCAACCCAGGAAGCCAGCATGGACGCATTCAGAAGCCTTGGAATCGACCCCAGTGCCCAGAAGGGCGTTTGCCAATCATCCCAGGACATTTTGGCCTGCTAGCTCTTATTCGGCCGTAAGCACACCGCATTTTGAGATCGCATCTCAGTCTGACCCCAAGTCGACGCTGGAGGTAGCCGTACTTTGCGAGCAATCGTTTGCGGTTTGGAAGCAATTGTTTTTTAAAGTTTGGTCCAATGACCAGGCAATTGGACCTAAATATTCGGAGGCTCTGGACCACAAGTTCAGTGTCGTATTGTTTCGCAATCGCGAAGCCTACAGCAAGGCATTGCGATCGGTATCGGGCATCGGCATTTCGACCGGTTACTACGACCCAAATCAAAAAACCGCCTTTTTTTATTGGGACGGCACCAAAACACCCAGCACGGTCGTCCATGAATTGACGCATCAATTCTTTTACGAGGCGAGCACGAAGCCTATTGCGTTGGATACCGATCGAGGGTTGGGATTTTGGGTGATCGAGGGGGTCGCGCTGTACATGGAGTCCATGTCGATGCGAACCTGCGGCGGCGGATTGATCGCAGATGTAGGGGGATGGGATTCGCCAAGATTGCAGGCGGGCAGATACCGTCGATTGCATGACAAGTATTGGGTGCCATGGGACGAGTTTCACTCTGCAGATGGACAGCGGATGCGAAGTGATCCGGACATTCGTGCTTGGTATAGTCAGGCTGCTGGTCTGGCCCACTTGTTCTTGGACGGGACGAACGAGCAGCGAAAGTCATTTGCCCAGTATATTAGTAGTGTGTATGCCAATAACGAATCAACGGCCGTGCTCGGCGAATTGAATGACGATGGGAAATTGAGAGAAGCCTATGATCGGTTTTTGATTTCAGGACCTTCAATGCAGTTGTCACGACCTTTTTTTAACAATCGGCGAGAGGCTGTACTTTCACGTTGCAGGCTTACTTCAAAACAGATAATAAATTGGCCGCTCGAGTTTCGAACAACTCCTTGGCTTGATTTGTCCTTTAGCCAGATCGATGACGAATTATTCGTGGTTGAGGGTAAATCGGTGACTCCTAGTTGGAACGTCCAGCGATTGAATCTGGAGTCAACGAAAGTGACTGACATTTCGATGCCATCAATTGCTGAGAGTAAAAACCTGTCCGAGCTCGATTTATCGAATTGTGCGATTACGGACGCTGGGCTCGTTGCGTTGAAGGATCATAAGTCGCTGAGAACACTTTGGTTAAATCATTGCGACGTTTCGGACAATTCGATTGCCATACTGCTAACGATACCGCAGCTTGAGGCGGTTCATCTGATGAAAACCAAAGTCAGCCCAATAGGATGGAGCCGCTTAATGAGTGCTAAGCCGAGACTAAAAGGCAAATCCACCGGGCCATAACCCACTTTGGCGGGAATTGTCCTCAATTCCCGATTCATAGTAGCAGCCACCGAAGGAATTGAGGATAATTCCTTCCACTTTCGATTAGGGTTTGGAAAGCTGTAATCGAAGTTGCTGGAGATCTGGGTCGGTACCAAAATCAGAGGATAAAGCCATTGCCCAGCTACGAAGTTCATTCTCTAACTTGGTTTCTTTCATTTCCGCAAGTGACTTAAGCTTCGCTTGAGCGGCCTGGGTGCAGATAATGACGAGGGTCCTTCTTAGACTCTGCGCATTCGAGTGATTGTCGGCGTTTCTCAATAAATCTGGAACACAAAAATAGAGATCATTTACCGCAACCTCTTGTACGATCGGCCAAAGAATAGCCGCAAGCGTAGGATTTCTAAAGGACCAGTCGTCCCATACATTTGCACCGTTGGCGTTCTTGGATTGCAAATAATTAATCAAGATTTTGGGGCCTAGTTCTTGGAACGAGCCCGCGAGTTGGACCGTCGAAACCTGCCAATCTGTTTGCAAGCCTGTCGAAAGATAGGTCAATACATTCTTACTGCATGGGCTGCTGGCAGGCGAAAGAGTGGTTGACCATATGCGAATCTTTGTTCCTGGCAATCTTCGGAAGGAAAACTCACGTTTCTGGAAAAGTTGCGGGCAAAACTCTTCGCCGCTGACGCTGCTGCTAGAAATTAACATTGGAATGCCAAACATTGCAAATAGACAGAAAAAAATCACACCAATCGTTAGGCCACGTATGGGCAAAGTTCTGTGACTGTTTTCGGCCATGTAAAATCACTTTCATTTTGAAAAAATCAGTATACTCTTGTTCGGCGGGATCTGGCGATATGCGAGATTCCGCTGTGACAAGTCATCAACGACGGATCCGAACCGTGGCATTGCCCGCTTTCAAACGATCATTATCAAGTCGAGGCCATTGGCAAGACACGTTTTGGACTACGCCAACGACTCCAAATACAGGACTTGCGTGGCGGCAGCAGTTTCGTTTTGGGTTTTCGTCGTCTGCAGCAAGACAGCTCGATGTTGATCTAGACGGGCAACTAGATCCAGGAGATTCGCTGGACATCGAATTCGGCGACCAAAGCCCTGAGGTAAAGTGCCGCATCCTTGAGGCTATTTTGATGATAGTGCGAGAACCACTGTCTGCAAGGAAGCTTGCAACGATGGCTGGTTTGACCGACCCAACTCAGGCGAGAACGCTGGCGCGACGTCTGAACGACCAATATGACACTTTTGGGCACGCTTTTCGCGTTGAGGAAATCGCGGGAGGATTGCAATTGTTAACTCGTCCACAATTTGCACAGTGGATTCGAAGACTGGATCACGTTCCGGGAGAAGTGCTTCTTAGCCAGGGGATGCTCGAGACGTTGGCCATTGTGGCTTATCGCCAACCGATTCTCCGAGCAGAAATTGAGGCGATCCGGGGCGTAAGCTGCGATGAAGTACTTCGCCAACTGATGGAGCGGGATATCGTCCGAATTTGTGGTCGCGACGAGGATTTGGGGCGGCCGTACCTTTATGGCACGACAAAGCGTTTTTTGGAACTTTTTGGACTTCAATCTTTGGATTCCCTTCCGAGAGCACAAAAGATTCGCTTGGCAGAGGCCGAAATAGCATCCAGACTTGCGTACGATCCCTTGTCAGTTCAAGATATCGGCGGAAAATCAAACGAAAAAGTCGTGCCCCCCCACTAGACTACTGCTGACCACCATTGACCGCCTAGGAACATTGAGTAATCATGCTGCGTTCGAGTCCTGAACCACTCAAATTGGTTGACAATTCCGGAACGGTGTTTGTCGCTGGCAATTCGATTGGTACTATTGTAAAAAAGTGTATTACTGAGTTCTCCCTTCCCTATACGTCGGCTCAAAAAGTAAGGAGTCCATTGTGAAGATGACGCTAGCGGCTACCGAGTTGCCTGGATCATTGAAGTCCGAGTTGCAAAATTGGAATTTGCGTTCGATTGACCTGAACAGCACTCCGATTGTTATGGTCGATGAAGACGATTTTGATGAAGACGATGAAGACGACGAGGATGACTTCGACGATGACGAAGATGAGGATGAGGGTGAGGAAATCCTAGAAGACGACGACTTGGATGAAGATTTGGACGATGACGATTTGGATGACGATGATCTCGAAGAAGATGAGCTTGGCGTCAAAGGGAAAAAATCGAAGAAGAAGACTGTCGTTGTCGAAGAAGATGAGTGGGAAGAAGTCGGCGATGACGATGACGATGATGATGAAGACGATGAGGAAGAGGACGACGAAGACGACGATTGGGATGATGATGACGATTGGGACGATGACGACGATGACGAAGAAGAAGATGAAGAAGAAGAAGAAGATTAATCGTTCGCAATTAAGATAAAGCTAAGCCTCGTTCCCATTCGATGGACGCGGTTTTTTGTTTTGTCGCGAATTCCGAGAGAGGCTTAAACCAAGTCGATGCCAAACGCAACTTGTTTCTTAGTCGCGTATGCGTTGGTGCTTTGCTTCGAGCTAGCCAGGTGGGTTGGGTTGTCGCCGCTGGGCAAGTCGCGGTTAATGAAGTTGCTGGTCATCACAACGGCCATCGGGCTAATTACACATACGCTTTATTTGCTTGACCGAGTCTTTTTGTCGGCAATATCCGATCAATCCTGGCGGTTGGCTTTTTCTTGGCATGACTGGGGCATACTCACAGCATGGGCGTTGGCGATTGCGTACGCCTGGCTGCTTTTGCGACGAAGCGAGAGTTGGATTGGGCTGTTTGTGCTTCCCTTGCTTTTATCGCTAATAGCGGGATCTATCTCCGTTCCGAACCAGCCATTGAGTCACGCATCCTCCGCAAGTCTTTGGCGAATTGTGCACGGAATTGCCATGACAATGGGGACAATGCTCGTATCGCTTGGTTTTGCAATGGCGATTATGTATTTGATTCAAGAATGGCGTCTCAAATACAAGCGGGCCAACAAAGGGGGCTTGCGTTTGCCTTCATTGGAATATTTGCAGACACTTGGCAGCTATTGCCTGTTGTGCAGCGCGGGCTCGATTGGATTTGGCGTTGTCTCAGGCGTTATTATGAATCTAGCCCAAGACGGACAAGTTAATTGGACGGATCGCGGTATCGTGTTTTCGGCGGGGTTGTTTTTTTGGCTTGCGATTGCAACGACGATACAGTGGTACTTTGCCAAGCGAGGCCGAGGGCATTTTACTGCATGGATGAATATCCTTTCATTTGTAATCGTTGCTATTGCTCTTTACTTAGTTGTAAGTGCACCACATGGACGAAGTGACCCTAATAAGAAAGCTACGGGCATTCTTCGGACCCACCAAAATAATGGGGGTGTGGGTTGAAATTTCGAATGGTTGGCTGCAGCCATCACTCAATGCCTCTTTCAATTCGTGAACGACTGTCGTTTACGGACGAACAGTGTGGTGACGCACTTTTGGCTTTTCGCGGGAGATTTCCTGAATGCGAATGTGTCTTGCTAAACACGTGCAATCGAGTCGAACTGTATGTGGGAACCGCAAGCGAAATCGAACTGCCAACGACTGCTGAATTAGTTGACTTCGTTACTGGATTTCACAACGAACCGACGAATGAATTCGAACAACATTTCGTGAAATTAGAATCCAAGCAGGCTATTGACCACTTGTTTACAGTGGCAAGCAGCATTGACTCCATTGTTTTGGGGGAAACTCAGATCGCATCTCAGGTGAACGAAGCCTACGTTCGTGCAACACATGGTGGCTTCGCTGGCCCCACCATGCATGCTGCATTTCAGCATGCCAATCAAGTAGCCAAACGTGTGACCAACGAAACCGAACTACATCGCAGACGTATTAGCGTACCCAGTGTCGCCGTTAGCGAGGTTGCATCCGAGTTTTTCGAACGGTTTGACGACAAGCAGGTCGTTGTAATCGGAAGTGGTGAAATGGGCGTAGAAACTCTGCAATATCTCAAGAGTGCGGGAGCGACCAGAATCACGATCGTAAATCGTTCTACAGACAAAGCGATCGCAGTTGCCGAGAAATTCGAAATCAAATCCATGCCTTGGGAGGCACTTGACTCGTTATTGGCGGAAGCCGATCTCGTTATTAGTACAACGGGTGCTGCCGAGCCAATCGTGACAGAGCGCCGCTTTCGGGTTATCGCTTCCGCTAGGAACAAAGGGACTCTACTGATCCTTGACTTAGCCGTCCCGCGCGATTTCGAGTCCTCTATCGGTCGTATGCCAGGCGTTTATCTTTATTCCGTCGATGATCTGCAAGCAGTATGTGATCGAAACCGGTCATTTAGAGAACAGCAATTGCCAAAAGCGCAGAAGATCATCCGAGAAGAATCGGATAGGCTGTTCGGCGATTGGAATCATCGATCTTCCGGAGCAACCATTCGCGCCTTGCGGGAACAAGCCGAACAAATGAAACAATCGGAGTTGAATCGACTGCTTGGCAAGCAAGTCATGGCGACAACAACACCGGAGATGCACGACGAGATCGTGGCTGCCTTTGACAGGTTGATCAACAAAATGCTGCATTCACCACTTCAGTCCATTCGAGACGTAGCCCAGACGGAACAACGTGACACATTGGTTTCGGCGCTGAGAAAGCTGTTTCAACTTCGGTAGTAGCTTAGGCTTCCAGCCTGAGATTTGAAGAGAAATTCCCACAGGCAGGATGCCTATGCTACGTTCCTGAGAATGACGAAAAATTCCCACAGGCAGGATGCGCATCCTGCCTGGATGTTTTTATCGATGGCGAATTATTCCCAGGCAGGATGCCTAGGCTACGTTTAGAAACAGGACCTAATACCGCGACGCATTTGCTGCGACGGAGAATTGATCCAAAATGCGTTGCGTTGATTGTCGGAATCCGATCAGCGATTGGTCGTGAAGCAAATGGCTTTTGTTTGCCTTTAGAATTGAGAGAGCGAGCGATTGCCTGCGTTGCCAGTTTTCAAGGGTGAATTTTCGAATATCTGAATAGGGAACCTCCATTTTTGCCGCAATTTTGGGGATGACATGGTATCCATCGCTCGCCCTAACTAACGAAAAGTGCATGGTTATGTACAATCCGAACACGCCGACAATCAACCCTGACGCAAAACTACTAACTCGATTCATCCGCTTGAACTCCATTTTCAGTAGGTCGTTTCGGGCGTGTTTACTCGTTTGCGTATGTTGATGTCCAGATCAAAGACTGATCGTTTGGTTCGCCGAACCGTAGAGAGATGCTTCCACGAAAGTTTTTACCTATGCCAAAGCCAGCAATTTCGCACACTCCTAATGCAGTCCAGTGGGACTGGAATCTTCCCAAGTTGTTTCTCCGTCGTTGCAGAGAGAAGGGGGCTCGAGTCAAGATCTCCGATTCTACTGCTGCTCAACTGAGTGGACATGATTTGCTTCTGCGAACACTTGTTCTCAGGCGGATTCTTGGACGCGAAGTGCTCAAAGCTGACGAAAAATTTGTTGGCGTATTGCTGCCCCCCACTGTCGCAGGTGCGGTAACTAATGTCGCTCTCAGCCTGTCTGGACGCGTCGCAGTAAACCTCAATTACACGGTGAGCAATGCGATTGTCAACAATTGCATCGAACAATCTGGCATTCGTAACATCCTGACTAGTCGCAAAGTAATGGAGAAATTCAATATTCAGCCTTCTGCGAATCTGGTTTACATTGAGGACTTGAAAGAGTTTGCCACCCTTGGTGACAAGCTTGCTTGCTTGCTTGCGGCAAAGTGGTTGCCACTTTCTATGGTCAATCGTTCGCTTGGGCTAAATCGTATAAAAAGCGAAGATTTACTGACGGTGATCTTTACGTCTGGGTCCACAGGCAACCCAAAGGGAGTGCCCTTTTCGATGATGAATGTGGCGTCAAACGTTCAGGGGTTTGATCAAGTGATACGAGTCAAGGACAGTGATAACTTTCTTGGCGTTTTGCCGTTTTTTCATTCGTTTGGTTTTACCGTTTCGTTATGGGGTGCGATGACATTGCCTGCGTCTGCTTCCTATCACTTCAATCCCCTTGACGCGAGAACGATTGGAAAGCTGGCTCACGCAAACAAGTCGACCGTCGTGTTGGCTACCCCAACGTTTTTGCGGACTTATATGCGTCGCATTGAACCAGAGCAATTCAAGACGGTCGAGATCGTGGTCGTAGGCGCGGAAAAGATGCCGATCGCATTGGCCGATGAATTTGAGCAGAAGTTCGGAATTCGCCCAATCGAAGGGTACGGCACCACGGAGTTGAGTCCCGTTGCTGCGGTAAACTTGCCGGAATCGCGAGCCACAACAGCGGACAAGAAAGCCGGCTTGCGTAATGGTTCGGTCGGTAAGCCGTTGCCGGGCGTGTCTGCTCGAGTCGTTTCGCTTGAAGATGGACAGGTACTTGAAACCAACATGCCGGGCATGATTCAGATATCGGGTCCAAACGTAATGACAGGCTACTTGAACCAACCTGAATTGACAGTCAAGGTCTTAAAAGATTCATGGTACGAAACAGGGGACATCGGCTTCATCGATGACGATGGTTTTCTCTTTATCACGGGACGCCAAAGTCGGTTCTCAAAAATAGGGGGCGAGATGGTCCCGCATATTCAAATCGAGGAAGCGATCATTGAAATCGTTGGCGAAAGTGAAGATGTGCTCAACATAGGTGTCACCAGCGTCCCTGACGAGAAAAAAGGGGAACGCATCATTGTTTTGCACACAAAGCTCAACCAATCTCCAAGCGAGATCGTTAAAGGACTATCGGCCAAAGGGCTTCCAAACTTATTTTTGCCTTCCGAAGATAGCTTCTTTCAGGTGGACGCGATTCCTTTGCTTGGTACCGGCAAATTAGACTTACGTGGTTTACAGCAGCTCGCATTAGAAAAGGCAAAGGACTAGTAATGTCGCAGTCGGACGATCCGTACCAATCTTCAAGTACTAATACCAATATCAGCCGTGATCAAAAATCAGCTGGCATACTGAGCGATAGATCATTCTGGGGACTAGCGATCTCACAGTTTTTCGGCGCGTTCAACGACAACTTGTATAAGCAACTTATGTTGTTGTTGGCGATTCCAGCGATCGGAGCGAACATCAGCGAAGATACCCAAGGATGGGCCACAACTGTTTTTAGTTTGCCGTTTGTACTATTGAGCAGTCTAGCGGGGTATCTCTCCGACAGATACAGCAAGAGCCGTATTATAGTCTTGTGCAAGGTGGCTGAGATTGGGATTACCTTTTTGGCGGTTTGCGCGTTTCTTTCCTATGCGAAACTTGGCGATGTCGGAACGTGGTCCGTTCTGGTTTTGATGGGTGTTCATAGCACTTTCTTCGGCCCGGGTAAGTACGGAATTCTTCCAGAGTTATTCGACAAGGAGGAGTTGCCTCGTGCCAACGGCTTGATCTTAATGTCAACGTTCCTGGCGATCATTCTAGGTGTGGTAACGGCAGGATTGCTTAAGGATCTGCTAGTTATTGAGAATGCAGATGGTACCGCTGACTATCGAAACCTTTGGATTGGCTCGCTAGTCTGTACCGGCATTGCTGTGGTTGGAACATTGACTTCACTCATGATCCGTTATACGCCGTCGGCGCAGCCCAATGCCGAACTCTCTTTCGCTGATCTGGGATTGCCCGCTCCGATTCGCAAACTTTTGAGTACGGATAAGCCATTGACGTTTGCGATTGTTGTTTCCAGCATGTTTTATGTGGTTGCTGGAATTGTCATGCCTACAGTGAACAGTTTGGGAAAACTCCAGCTAAAACTCGACAGCAGTACTAGCATCAGCCTACTCACGGGCGGCCTCGCAATCGGAATCATTGTTGGAGCAGTTATGGCGAATGTCGTTTTAAAGCATATTCCGCCGTTTCAACAAGTTCTTTACGGTACTTGGGCCATGATTATTTCATTGGTAGCACTGGGATGCTGGCGAGACGGTGGCAACCATTTGCTTGGCTATTGGGGAGCGCTTTTTGGGCTAATTACAACTGGACTTGCAGCCGCTGTCTTTATCATTCCGTTGCAAGTATTCATGCAAAAACGACCGCCAGCAGAATTGAAGGGGCGAATGATCGGAACTATGAATTTCGCGAATTTTGTGGGGATTTTGATCGCTGGACCTCTGTATCAGACGTTTTTAATCCTGGCAAGTTTTCTGGGATGGCCAATTTCTTCGGTCTTTTGGATGCTAGCTGTATTGTTGCTTCCAGTTGCGTTTTTGTACCGACTACCGGCCAACGAAACTTGAGTTGCTTGTAGACAATTGGTATGTCGCGACCGATAATGTTCGTTACGCTCACTATTTGATCACGTTGGTGTTTAACCGGCGAAGCTGCGGGAATTGTGAATTGCTGTCGTCTATTCAGCGCTCGCCGCTACGCGGGTTAAACATGAAATCTTACCTTTTTTGTTTTCCTGGGATGAATCGGAGAATTGGATAATGGTCAAGGCTTTTGCCCTTTTGGGTTGCGTTGCTGCAGTATTTCTTTTTCAAGGTTGCGGCGGGAAAAAAGCTGAGACTCCACCAGCGGACGCTGCAACGCCCGACTTGGCTGGAATGCCCAGCGGCGGAGGTGGGGCAAGTATGCCTGGTGGACCGGGCGACGGGGCATCTGCAATGGCTGGGGGTAGCGGTTCCAATGATCTTGCTTCGATGAGTGCAGGGCCCGGGAGCGAAGGAGGCATGCCAGGCTCAGGATATAGTGCTGCCGGTATGCCCGGCGATGGATATAGCGGTATGCCCGGAGGTGCAATGCCGACTCCAGGTTCTGGTGGCAATTTCCCACCTGGATACGATCCCAATGGAATGGCTGGACAAGCAAATCGACCTCGGAAGCCGTTACCACCACCGACTATAAAAGAGCAAGCGGTAATGGCGTTTCAAACTGGGAATGCTAAGCGTGCTTACACACTACTGCAGGCCCATGCATTGCAATTGTCAGACGAAGAGGCAGCTGAGATTCTGAAAGATTATCGTTGGGCAAGCCATACAAAACGTCCGCAATTGGGCGTGAATATTGCTGTTGGCGTAACGATTAAGAATCCAATGAAGTTTACCGACCTTGCTCCTATCGGTTCGGATGACAAGAATCAAGCAGGAGGCGGTGGTGGTGATTCAGGTTTTGGAGCTGCTGCTGGAATGGGAGGAATGGCAGGCGAGGGCGCGGGCTCAACGAAACCGAAATCCTTGATTGAATCTACCGGTGTGCTGAGTTCACGATTAGCGAAAGCATTCAAGGTTAGCCACGAAAAAGGTGTTTGGTGTCCCGCATTCAAAGATCATTGGCTATCAACTGGCCGGAAAAATGCATTTGGCGAGCAGGCTGGTAATGGAATGGGAGGTGGAGGGATTGGGGGCTTCAATGGCGGAGGCGGAGGCGCAGGCTTTGGTGGAAATGATGCTGACGGAGGTTTTAGCAGTGCTGGCGAAGGAGGCATGCCCGGGATGCCAGCAGGCGGGGGTATGCCCGGAATGGCGGATCCTCAATTTGGTGGACCTTCGGGGCCGTCATTCGCATTGGTCAACAAGTTAAATTTGCCAGTTGGTTCATCACCTATAGCACCTAGCCTCACATTCATCGGTGAAGATGATTCGACCAAACTGATGAAAAAAGCAGTTCAAGATGGCTATGACGCTTTGATGACTTTCGAAGTCACGATTGGTGCCAATCAAGCCATTCAGATGGTTACCAACGATACTGTTATTCGAGTCGTTCAGCCTAATATCGTGGCGAAGAATGTTAAGAGAATCTTTCTTTCAAATACGCTTAGCAATCTAAAAGTTGTTAGAAGTAAGATGAGAGGCGAACCGGATGGTGTGGATGAAGAATTGGAGAAAGTCATAAAAGGGACCGAAAAGGGAATTGGCTTGCAAGACATTCCAGCAGCCTTAACACCTCAGCTTATTTCAGGAAGTCGCCTTCCCGCTTTGATCAAAGAAACCGAACGATCGGTGGTCGATCGACTGAGTGAAGTGAATTTCTACTACTACAAGGGCTACCTTGACGAAAATCAAAAAGCCGATGGATTTGAACAAATTGCAGGCGAGTCCGGCAGAGTGATCGCGATTGGCTCTCCATCCGAAAAACTTGCGGCCATCGAAAAACTGTTGGAACGCGAGTTCAAATAAATGGCATAGGTTACAGCCTTTGACTATCAGTGTTGGCTTCGGACGCCTATAGTAGTTCTATGCAAAATACTGAAGTGGATGAATTGATGGGGCTAGTGCCTCCCATGAACTCTGTCATGGGAGTTGTGCACGTCAGCCGTCCAATGCTACATCCCAATATTTACCGTCGTCGAATCTTAGAAGTCGAGGGGAATCCAGCTCCTGGCCAATGGGTAGCGGTGTACCACCAACAACTGCCGCTCAATCCAAAAACAAATGGTCCGCAGGAACGAAGTGATTCGCCCTACCGACCGAGAACTCCAAAGACGCAAGAACCGTCCGGAACGCCCCAGCTTTTTGCTTACGGGATTTACAATCCGAAGTCCGAAGTTGCGGTCCGACTCTATTCTTGGTGGGGACAATGGCCGGATGAGGCGTTTTGGCAAATCAAAGTTCGGGACGCTGTCTCGTTGCGAAGCGACGTTCTGCGGCTTGACGAAACAACGGATGCGTATCGAGTATTGCATGGCGAATCCGACGGTACTCCGGGGCTTGTCGTAGATCGATACGGCGACTGTTTGAGCGCCGAAGTTTTTAGTCTTGGCATGTCGAAGCGCTGCGAACCCATTCTGGAAATGTTAGCCAAGGAACTTGGCACAAAGCACTATTTGATTCAAGAGTGTCCGCAGTTTATTAGTCAAGAAGGCTGCACAGTTCCGAATCGTTCATCGCCTGATTTGCCTCCGGTGGTCACGGTCACCGAAAACGGCGTTAAGTATAAAGTCCACTTCGGAACGGGCCATAAGACCGGCTTTTTTTGCGACCAACGGGACAACCGTCGAAAGCTTGCTGAGCTATGCAAAGGAAAGACTGTTTTGGATCTTTGCTGTTATACGGGTGGCTTCGCAGTCCAAGCGGCCAAGGCTGGTCAAGCTTCTGAGGTAACCGGTGTCGACCTGGACGCGGAGCCTCTTGTATTTGCAAAAAAGAATGCTGACATCAATCATACCCGAGTTCGTTTTGTTCAGTCGGATGCGTTTGCGTTCATGCGTGATATGCTTCGCATCGGACGACAGTACGATGTCGTAGTTTTGGATCCACCAAAACTGATTCGATCACGACTGGAGCTTGAGGAGGGTACGCACAAGCACTTTGATCTCAATCGGCTGGCCATGCAAATGGTCAAACCAGGAGGGCTGTTGCTTACCTGCTCTTGCGCCGGTTTGCTTGATAGCGAAGCCTTTCATGGTGTTGTGCGTTCGGCAGCCAAAGCGACTGGTTTCGACGATTCTGGAAATCCGTTTCCTCCGAGAACGCTCCAAATCATCCATTCCAATGGTGCGGCCCCCGACCATCCAGTTGTAGCTCACTGCCCGGAAACAAGCTATCTGAAGAGCATTTGGGCCAGAGTTTTGTAGACACGAACACATCGTAGCATAGGCTTCCAGCCTGTGTTTTGCTTCAACAGGCAAGAATGAATGAAAGGAGTCTCAAAACATGAATCCAATGGAACGATTCACAGCTTTCGATTTGGATAGTCGGTTCAAACCGTCTGGCGATCAGCCGCAGGCTATTTCGGAGCTTGTCCGGGGGCTAAATACTGGAAAGAAGCATCAAGTTCTCATGGGTGTGACAGGCTCTGGCAAGACGTTCACGATGGCAAACGTCATTCAGGCTGTGCAAAAACCGACGTTGGTACTGAGCCACAACAAGACGTTGGCCGCCCAACTTTATTCGGAGTTCAAGGAGTTCTTTCCCCGTAACGCCGTCCACTATTTTGTTAGCTATTACGACTATTATCAGCCCGAAGCGTACATACCGCAACGCGACATCTACATCGAAAAAGATGCTTCGATCAACGAGGAAATTGATCGACTGAGACTAGCATCGACCAGCGCACTCGTCAGCCGGCGCGACTGCATCATCGTAGCGAGCGTGTCTTGCATTTATGGCTTGGGCTCACCCGAAGAGTACAAACGAAGCGTAGTACCAATCCGTGTTGGAGAGTCCATCGAACGCGAGGATCTGCTGCTTCGATTAATTGACATTCAGTACGAACGCAACGACATTGCATTCGCACGCAGCAAGTTTCGAATTCGGGGAGACACGATGGAATTATGGCCATCGTATGAAGAATTTGCCTATCGCATTGAATCTTGGGGTGACGAGGTTGAGCAAATTTCCATTATCAATCCAACAAGCGGCGAAGTTATTTCACGGCTAACCGAAGTGTACATCTACCCGGCAAAGCACTTTGTTACTTCTGAAGAACGAATCCACAACGCCATCAAGGTGATTCGGCAAGAACTGGATACGCAACTTGAGAAGTTCAAATCGGAAGGGAAAATCCTAGAAGCACAGCGGCTTAATGCCAGGACTCGGTTTGATTTGGAGATGCTGCAGCAGGTTGGTCATTGCCCGGGAATTGAGAACTATTCACGCCCGTTATCTGGTAAGGAGCCGGGTGCAACCCCCGACACACTTTTTGATTTTTTCCCAAAGGACTTTTTGTTAATGGTGGATGAGTCGCACGTGTCCGTCCCACAGGTAAGGGCCATGTTTGCCGGTGATCGCAGTCGCAAGACCACTCTCGTAGAACATGGGTTTCGACTGCCATGTGCATTGGACAATAGGCCGCTAAAATTTGATGAGTGGGAGGCTAAGACCAATCAAGTGGTTTTCGTTTCTGCAACTCCGAGCGACTATGAATTGGAGCAAACACAAGGAGAGGTCGTTGAGCAAATCATTCGACCAACTGGCTTGCTGGACCCCATTGTCGAAGTAGTTCCAGCTCGCGGCCAAGTTATGCATTTGCTAGGTCAAATTCGGGAGCGCATCGCGATGGGAGACAGAACGCTGGTCACTGCGCTGACAAAACGATTGGCGGAGGATCTGTCGAATTTTTTTGTCGAAAATGATCTCAAGTGCCGATGGTTGCACAGCGAGTTAGATGCATTTGAGCGGGTTGATTTGTTGCGTGAGCTGAGAGAGGGACGTTGCGACGTTTTGGTCGGTGTCAATCTGCTTCGCGAAGGGCTCGATCTTCCCGAAGTCTCAATGGTCGCAATTCTGGATGCAGATAAAGAAGGTTTTCTACGCAGTGAAACTTCACTGATCCAGACGATTGGCCGCGCAGCGAGAAATGCAAATTCCAAGGTGATTCTGTATGCGGACAGGATGACTGCCTCGATGCAGACGGCGATTGAAGAAACGCGACGGCGACGTAAATTGCAGGAGGCTTACAACTTGGAACATGGGATTACACCCGAGACAGTTCGCAAGGGGGTTTCTGCTAGTATCCTTCAGGCCGCAGAGAACCGAAAACGAGCCAGAGACATGGTTCGAATCGACGCAACGTCAGAGCGCATCACTGAGGAATACCTGAAAACAATGGAGGAAGAAATGCTGGCTGCTGCAGAGAACCTCGAGTTCGAAAGAGCGGCTGCTTTGCGAGACAAGATTCTACGCATGCGTGAAAAGATTGGTGAAGCAATCGAAAGCGATTCTTCGGATGAGCGGATGGTTGGAGGACGCCAACGCAAACGTTCGTCCACCAAAGGCTCGGGCTCACGAGTTCCGAGGCCTAAATAAAAATGGTGTTTGCGTTGAAGTCCGACATAAAGACTCAAATTCATCGACAGTATCTGATGGACAACTCCCACTCGTGGCGTATCCAAATTGTCCACCGACTATTTCGATGATCACTTTGGTCAATGGAATGGGGACAATGGAATCGATATCTAAAAATATTCCCTTGACCCCATTCCCTTTCCCTTCGAATTCTCGGGGGTGCAAGCCACATAGCAATGGACCTTCGGTGACTGTTTCAGGAAATCTCGGTTCCGACGCAAAACCGTATCCGGCTCGTATCGTCCAACAAGCAGTCGAGGAGTCACAATTCGAACAAGAAAGAAAGCATTTTACTATGGCAAGCCATATTCTGTCCTTCGAAGACTTTAGAGATTAATGTTGCATTGTGACAATCGCCATAACTATCTTATTGCAACCAACAAATCCTTGATTTTGAAGTTCGGCACGCATCAAACTCGACTTGGCAAGAACCCATCGAGTATCTTTTCTCGACTATTTTAAAACGGTGATCTTGCCCAATCAAGTTCGTAGATTCTCACATGAGTGCACTAATAGCTAATCCTGCGATCCGAAGCCTTCTGCGGGGCGTATTGATCTGGGCACCCCTCTGGATTGGGACAACCATTTTGTTCGGTTTTCTCGGTCTTGTTTATGTCTTACTAATAAAACACGATACTTTTTTGGCATCGCAAGCGTTGCTTGTGCGAGACGAAGCCACAGGCGCAGTCATGCGACTCGGGCGATTTCAAAGTCAAGCCGAAATGAAGGCGGCTCAAGAAACGATTCTTGAAATGGCAAAGAGCCAGCAGGTCGTTCGCGATGCATTAATCGCCGTCGGGCCGCCGAAAAGTTTTTCTTCATGGCTGGGTTGGGGCGAATATCCATCGAAAGAACAGGTCGAAGAAGTCGCAAAGTCATCAATATCTGTCCACGCTCCGAAAGGGACCGAGTTTGGTGTGACGGAAGTTATCTATATGGATGTAAAAGCCAATGCCAAAGACGAAGCCATGTCGTTAAGCAAGGCACTTACAAACGCCCTAGAGTCAAGGCTGCAGCAGGTTCGCAAAGCTAGAGCCGACGGCGTCTTAGCGGAGTTGACGCATGCCAGGAACGCAGCAAAACGCGAATTGGCCAAATCAACAGATCAGCTTCATGAAATCGAAAGTCAAGCAGGAGCGGACCTTTCGGATCTGCGAGGAATGACCGATTCAGTTGCGGGCGCAGCAACATCTCGTGCCGAATTTGACCAAACCAAAAGTGATCTTAGACAAGCAGAAATTACAAGGCAGTCCCTAATCGCAGACCGCGAATTGCTTGTTCGTGCGACTGAGGACCCGACTTCATTCATCGTGGCGCCTGGCGCGGTTCTTAACTCACAGCCAGGATTGAAGCGGCTTCGCGAAGGATTGGTCGACTCGCAACTCAGCGGTTCCCAATTGACAGGGAAATTCACCAGTAACCATCCTTCTGTGATCGCATCGCAAAGCGCTCAGTCGTCGATTACCAATCGTTTTATGCAAGAACTACGAGCTTCGATTTCCGGTGTTGAATCCGATCTTGCTCTTGTCGACGGCCGAATCCAACGACTGGAAACTCAAAAGGAATCCGCTCAAGAACGATTGGCAAAGCTTGCTGACAGTCGCGCAGCTTATTCAAACCTCTTGTCTGAAGTTAAGTCTAAGGTCGCTATTCTAGAAAGCTCTGAACGGGAACTTGCTGAGGTACAGGCCGCGCGAGACTCCTCCGTTTCGACAAGTCTTCTAACTCGGCTTGATACTCCTATCGTCAGCGACCGACCAATCGGCCCGGGCAAGACAACGATTGCTGCCCTCTGTACAATCGCAGGATTAGTGTTTGGGCTTGGAATCGTGTTTGCTATCACCCCTATAGATGCAAGTCCCGTTTTTGGTCGACGAGTTGTTGATCGCGAACGCGGTAGACGCGACGCGGATCTGATCCCTATGCCTGAGCCGACGCGGGATACAAACACATCCGCCCCAAAAACCACCACGACAATGAGCAAAGCGCCTCCAATCGATCCAGCAAAACCTGCGTCGGCCTTGTCCGTTGACGCATCAAAGACTTTGCGACCGCTCAACAAGTTAAGTGTACAGCTCAATAAGATCCTCTCAGAGAACGAGGAAGAATCGCAAAAGGCTATTGTGCTCACGGATCAAAAGATTACAGAGGCATATCAGCCGCTGAAATCGTCCCACGTCGGATTGTCCAGCGGCAAGTCAATCGAGACGGGAGATGCGACAAAAAGCGTTCCGATAGCGACATCGGACGTCGACAAGGCTTTCGAGGAACTTGCGATCCTCAAGTCGCGAAAGCCAGAGAATCGTTCCGAAGAACTTGCACTTCAAATAAAAGTACAGGAGCTAGGCGCTTTTCTATCAAGCCAAGGTGTGCAGATTGAACAGGAAATCACAAAGTCGAAAGACGACTCACCTCGCACAAAGCCTCGCCCGGTTCGCCCCAAATAATTCTTGGGCGAGCGATACTCGCTTGGTACCGTAGAAGGAGTCGAAAGACTTCTGATTGCAATTGGATGCGGACACTGAACTCTTGCGAGTCAAGATACTGCTACTACTGAAAGTGTTCTGCCTCAAATTCGTAAAAGACACCTTCAAGACCTTCGACCGGTCTGACGTAGCGATGCACCTCCAGGATACCGGCAATTGAATGCATTCGTTGAGATTTGTACGCAAACGCATCAGTAACTAACTTCACTTGGATCATGTGAGTCAGTGGCGGTTGTGTTCCGAAGCAGCAGGTACCCCAGTCCGGAACCATGACAAACGTTTTTGAAGAATTGCTCGAGATCGATGTCGGGTGTATATAACCTTTGAGAAAGACCTTCTTTCCGTTCAAAGCGTACGCATCCGCTGGTGGAATGTCTGGCGCACCCATTCGACTCGTCAAAGTTGCAAACTGAACTCTTTCAAATCCATCCGGAACTTCAGTGTTGTAGATATAGATGTGACGCGTCGGCGAACCAATCAAAATGCCTACGCTTAATAAGATCCCCATCCACGCCATGGGCGTGCCGATAAGCTCGTTTGGATACTTCCTCAAATTTCGCAAAGCAACCAAGCCAAACACAAATCCAATGGCTGGCAGGAAAAGCAGAAGCGGTGAAATCCAGGCAAGCAAGCCAAACAATCCAAAGACGAGCGAAAGCACTCCGGCACGACTGAGTGATTTATAGGCAAAATCGTCTGAATCATCACTAACGTCGTAGTTGACATCTACGGCATGAGAATCGGAAATGGCTTGAGTCATTTTTGTATTCGATGCCGAGCATTCGAGCGGCAGTGTTTTTCTTGCTTTCTTAACGATTCCAAATTAGAACTAGCTGGGCAATACTGCCGCCGCTGGTGGCAATATTCCACATTACCATCGCCAGCAAAATCGTCGCTATCGCAACTACGGCAAACGGTGCCCAAAGGTTCAATCCGGTTGCAGCAGAAGGAAGCGTTGCGTACGGCGAAGCCGAAACTGTCGACTTTTCGCCAAACGATTGCGATTGCCCTAGCTGGAGGACCGCGAAAGAATCACGGTGCGACGCGATTCGAATGGATTTGCGGTTTCCGTCTAGTACAACGGCTCGGTCAACCGTCTTCGGCAATCGAAGGGATGAACTGTCTGCTTTCTTGGGGGCCGCCGGTGACGGGATCGGGAAAAACGTTTTGGCTCTTTGAACCGACTTGGGGTCGATCTTTTCCAACTTGATTAGTTTTTCTTTTGCCTCAGGGAGGGGGCAAGCTCGCAAGTAGTTGATGACTGGTACTCGCACCCAATTGTTGTCGTCTGTCGCCTTTTCGAATAGTTCGCAAACTTTGTCTAATTGGGTCCAATCACTCCACCGAGCCAAATCTGGGATGACCAAGTCCGCGAGATCAGGTCGCTCAAGTAAACGATGCATGGCTCCAGTGATCGACTCTTTCGGTAGCACATTTGCTTCGGTACCATGAAATCGTAACGCCATCACTGCAGAATAAATATCGGCATATTGGCTTTGTGCATTATCGAAAAACTGTTCCTTGACAAGCTCAATCCCCTTTTCACCTTTGAGTGTCAAGTAAGCCGCAATCAATGCGTCCAAACCTGCTCTGGCCTCCGGTTTTTCGCTGCGGATCATTGACTCAAATAACTTAGCATCCTCGGGCTTGCCGCAAATTGCAAGCATGGTGAAATAGAGGCGTTTCCTGTCTGGGGATTTCGATGTGTCTTGCACCCATTTTAGGAGCTGCTCCCGATCCATTTTGTCTTTGAGCAAAAGCACGTCGGAATAAGGTGCCAATGCGAATTCGTCATAACTGTCACGAGCCAAAAGCGAATCCGCATGTTCAAAATACTTCTGGAAGAATTCAAGCCGTTCGACCTGTGACTCCGGCAATTTCTGAATTGCTTCGACATATCTTTCAGCATCAGCCGAGAGTGGCAAAGGGGACGACCACAGCAGTTTGGTTGGATCAACTCCTAACAACAAAAACTTCTTAGCTGACTTTCCCGGCCCGAAATAACTTGCCTCGATTGACTGATCCACTTTAATTAGCTTCTGACCCGAAAGCACTTTTTCAATTTTGAATGCAGCAGATCCATCCACATCGGTACGCCCGTCGGTCTCCAACCGGCCAATCGCAACGGCATCCATCGACAGAATCTCTTGCCTTAGGGTTTGCGAGGCTGCCGAGCAAAAAGGACAATACTCGCCACGAACTTGTGCATTTGTAACCGAAAAGGTCCAAAAGCCTACGCTTAGTATCGCCGCTACTAACGAAAGACCCAATTTCATCGTATCCGTTATAAATCGACTAATCATCATTAATCCAGCCTTGAAACTAATTCTAAAGTTTACCGCTTTCGCGTAAGTCTTCTTAATGTACGTTATTCCGGGCTGTTTATGCCAGATGTTGGTTGGCTCAAATAGCTGCTTTCGAGCATAATATACCTAACAATAGGCCAAACCCTTGCAATTGGCACGATCGACCGCCTCGAAGTATCAAAAATCCTCATGCAACTTCCGATTCTGAAGGTCCTTTCAGCAACTGATGCCCTGCAAAACGCCTTTGGCCAGGCAACTGAATCCTTTACATGTGGTTCGGTTTCCCCGCTGTCTGAACCGAGTAGACGTCTCCCGCCATGGTTACGTCGAGAAGTGCCAAAAGGAAACTCGAATCACTTTACTTCCGGACTATTAAACGAATTGCGTCTGGAGACGGTTTGCGAAAATGCAAAGTGTCCTAACCGAATGGAATGCTATTCGCAAAACACGGCCACCTTCATGATCCTGGGCAACGTTTGTACGAGACCCTGCGGATTCTGTGCCGTTTCTAGAGGTAAACCAGAAGCGCTCGAAGCTGACGAACCAGAACGTGTGGCCGAGGCTGCATTGCGACTTGGACTAAAGCACGTCGTAATCACTTCTGTCACTCGAGATGATCTGTCAGATGGCGGCGGTGAACATTTTTATCAATGCGTTGTGGCCGTTCGAGAAAAGACCGGAGCCACAGTGGAGGTCCTCACACCAGACTTCATACGTCATAAGCATGGACTCGATCGAGTCATCGAATCGGCGCCCGAAGTCTTCAATCACAACATGGAAACGGTTCCACGACTCTATCGAAAGGTTCGTGGACCAAAGAGCGAGTACCGTTGGACACTGGAGTTGCTGAAGCACGTTAAGTCAAGAGACCAATTGATCAAGACGAAAAGTGGACTTATGCTTGGACTTGGCGAAACGCGAGACGAGTTGCTTGAGTGCCTTGCAGATCTTCGGAGATACGATTGCGACTTTTTGACCCTTGGCCAGTATTTGCAACCCGGTCCGAAATATTTGCCGGTCGTTCGCTATGTCCCTCCCAACGAATTCGAGGAGCTTCGAGAGGTTGCCAAGTCGATGGGATTTAAGAAAGTAGCGTCAGGACCATTCGTTCGAAGCTCATACAATGCCCGCGACATGGCTGAGACGTAATACATGAGGCTAGTGCAAAAAAGTTGGACGAGTACTCAGCCCACCCGCGGCTACGCGGGTTAAACAAGTTGCAGGCTCGTAGTTAATGTTTAACCGATCGGAGCGATTAGCGGAGATCGCGGGCGTCCCAGGCTCGCCAGCCGCTCACGCGAGTTAAACAAGTCACGCAGCGCCCGGTGCAAAAGGATGATTAGTCCTTCGGGATAACTTTGCTCAAAAAGGGCAACGTCTCTGGAAGGATCTTTACTGATGTGCTGAGACGCATAGGCACTGGTGCCCCAACGTCAAACTCGCATTGAATAAACGACGCCTGCCATCCTTTCTCCGGAGCAACCAATTGGGACGCGAAAATACCATCGCCGATTTCTTTGAGCTCCGTTGATTTATAAGCCTTTCCAATAGAGTCCACTCTAAAATCGCGAGCGTCTGAGTTCAAAGCTTGCCATAGTAGCACGCGTTTCGGCTGCGTTTTACACTGTACCTGTAATTTGTTATCGGCGCCATATTTCCATATAAACTCTGGTCTGGATGTTCCTTGCACGATCGTATGGTGAAATGCAATCAACGTATCGAGAGCATTGGAATCCTTAAGCGAATGCTCAGTATTTGGTACATAGCAAAGATGCTTTTCACCAGGAAGATCGTCGAAGTAAAATTGCGAAGAGTCTGGGCAAAAGAATTGATCGCCCGTTGAGTTTACTATGCACTTTGGCATGGTGAATCGATCTCGATAGGCAAACGGATCCTCTATTTGCATGAGCTCCTTGTAACGCTTTGCGTCTCGACGTTGCATGATTCGATGGTCGACATACTCGTCGATGGCAGGTGCCCAAAATCCATACGCACCATAGTGGTGTCGCATCGACACATCAAGGTTGAGCACATCGATTACCATTGGAGCAATCGCCACAACTCGCTTGTCCACGGCGGCCGTCATCCACGTGGTCCATCCCCTTTTTGAGCCGCCAGCAACTACAAATTGGTTGACCGGTAATTTACCTCCTGCTTCAGTAGCCAAGAATGCTTCAACGGTATCCATTGCGCGAACTACAGCCTTTGTCATCGGCCCTCTTGCTGGCCAGCGATCATCGCCTGTCTTGATGTACTGATCCCATGTGTAGCCAATCAAATCGTCTTCGACTCGAGGTTTGCCGTCGTTGTGAAAAATCAAGGGTTGATTCGGCACTTGCTTGAGTTCGGCGACGACACTTTTGGTGGCTTTGGCAATGGTCGCAACCCTGGCATCCAGTCCTTTAGGTGCATCGCCACCGTTTCCTCCGCCACCAATGAACATCAACGCCTTATTGGAAGTTACACCTGAGGGCTTAAAAATAGTGAGCCAGTGCTGCCATAAAGGCCGATCTACTTCACCTGGTTTGAGCCAAGTCTGGGATTTGAGATCGATGATAAACATTGTGCCTTCTGGTGTCGCCTGCGAACTTACCAAATCCCATCGGTAAGTCGAGTCTGGTGCAGCGACGTATCGATCGATTGAAGTTAGCTCGGTATTAATCACAGTTGGGCTGACCGGATTAGGATCCACTA
>JAYTVL010000160.1:0-2101 GCA_043744075.1 Pirellula sp.
GGGAATGTGTGTTAGAGACGCCTTGAGGCAACAAGTTGTTCGCTGATCGCAATGAAACTATGCGGAGATTAACTTTGGTTCTCGAACGAGTGTGAGGTCTAGAGAGTTTGAGTGGCATCCAATGGCTTACCATGGTTACCACCGCGTTCTCATCGTTCACACTTTTCAACGACCTGCAGTCAATCTACAAAGCTCGCTCATTTGCTGCCGTTTTGAGTTGATTTGCGCAAACTGGATTCCGAAAACCTCGAAAGGTCTTGGTGCTCCAATTGCACTTATCTCGCCAATAAGGCTGATCAAGTCAAACAACCGTTGCCCGCCAGCTTCTTTGGTGGACGCTTTCGCGCCCGGGTTGGTTTGCAGCCAACTGTTTCCCTGGTTAAGGGGTGCGTCAGAAACCCGTACACGGAACACGATGCACTAACTGCATGTCAGCAGAGCGTACCGCGCCGCCGGAACCACATCGATCAAACGCCTGCTTAAAAGCAGGAACGCAGTGATTCGAACACTGTCCATCGGCTTTGGAGACCGAGTCCGCTCCCAGGCGAACATTCCTGTGTGGCAGAAGCCCAGCGAACTGAGCTTCTGCTTTGTTTAATCTTCCAACTCTACAATCCAGTAGGCTTCGCTAATGAACTTCGACCAGCTCTTCCCGCGATTCATTCGATCGGCGTAGATCGGCTTCCAAGCTGGACGCACTGGCTCCTTGCGGAGTTTCATGTGCGCCTGAGCCGGATTCCGGTCAGCCTTCTTCGAATTGCAATCGATACAAGCCAAAACACATTTCGTCCAAGTCGACAGTCCTCCTTGTGCACGCGGAACAACGTGGTCAATCGTGAGCTCTTTGCTGCCAGGCTGCCTTCCACAGTATTGGCAACACATCTTGTCACGCTTGAATACGTTTCGGCAGCTGAAGGTTACCGTTTGCGTTGGCATCGCATCGAACTTGGTCAACGCGATCACCTCCGGAATACGGATTCGCTGGCGTACCGATTGGATGAACGGCTCGTCACGATCCGGTACTAATCGGCTCCAATCGCTCCAGTCATACAACTGGTAATCCAGCGGATCTACGATCTTTGCCGAATCGTTCCACAGCATGATCAAAGCGCGCGCAACGGTCGCCACATTGATCGGCTGCCAGTTACGGTTCAGCACCAAAACAGGCTTGAGGAGTGAGGCTGGAGGCTTGAGGAAAGGCCTGTGAGTGTAGACTGGAGCTTTGAGTGACAAGGTGTTCATATGGGCTCGTGAGGAATCACAAAATGCGGGATCACAAAAAATTGCGTGCGTTCGAGGTTGCCGATCAACTTGCGATGTTGACCTATAGGCAAACTACGAGTTTGCCCAAGGACGAACTGTTTGGACTTGTTTCTCAAATGCGTCGTGCTGCAGTGTCTGTGGCTTCAAATATCGTTGAAGGATGCTCCCGCAGTTCGACCGTCGAGTACATAAGATTCTTGGAAGTCGCTTATGGTTCGGCCCGTGAGCTGGAATATCAGATTTCTCTGTCGGAACGACTTTACCCTGCAACTGGCTCTAATGAATGGTCTTCGCTTGCAACCGAAGGGTGCAAAGTCTTGAACGGACTCATTCGATCTCTGCGTGACCGAGATTCGTAACGAATGCGTTTTCCTCCAGTCTCAAGCCTCATACCTCCAGCCTGTTAATAGCTCGACCAGGAATCGAACCTGGAACTTCTCGTTAGAAGCGAGAGGTGATATCCGCTTCACCATCGAGCCGTCTCGTCCTCGACAATCGGTTGAGCCAACGAAGCGGAAGGCAAGGGAGTCGAACCCTCATCTCTATTCGAGAACCGCGTTAGCAGTGCGGCCCAGCAAACCGTATCTGGCTACCTTCCAAATCAGGCTGGAGACTGGAGGCGACTGGAGGCCGGAGGCTGGAGTGAAATCCCTACAGCCTCCGGCCTCATGCCTCTCGCCTTCAGAGAGGTTCGTTCGAGAATCGAACTCGATCTTCGTTCTTACCAAGAACGCGTGCTTCCGGAACACTTACAAACCATTACCATCAGTGATCGCGGAAGGAATCGAACCTTCGATTTCCTGCGTGTCATGCAGGTGTCTTAGCCGCTGGACCACGC
>JAYTVL010000161.1:0-2087 GCA_043744075.1 Pirellula sp.
CAGATTCCTCGAAGGTCTGCGAACTGGTGCCGCCATGATTTTTCGCTGACACCGACTGGTGAAGCCCTCGACGCATGGATCGTGTACGACAATTTGCTCCAACCAGAAACAAATCGAATCGATCGAAGACGCACGATGCTAGTCACCGCCGAACCGCCCAGCGTTCGACGCTACCGTTCTGTTTTCACGAGCCAATTTGGTTCGGTTCGTACGAGTCATCCATCTGTCGTTCATCCCAATCTCGTACTGGGCCACGAAGCTCAAGTATGGCATTTTGGTATGCATCCTTGTCGATCGCATGCTCAGATTTTGGACTACGACGACCTGGCTTGTATGAAGCCGCCTACGAAGACAAAACTCTTGAGTGTGATCTCGAGCGACAAAGTGGTTACCGACGACCATCGACAACGACTCCGATTTGTCGAGGAACTGAAGTCTGCATTCGGTGACCAGATCGATGTTTTCGGTCGTGGTATTCGCGACATTCCCGACAAGGCGGATGCGATATGGGATTACCAATACCACATTGCATTGGAGAATGATCATTCCGCGTATTACATGTCTGAGAAGCTTCCAGATAGCTTCTTGGGATGGAGTTTTCCGTTTTACTCCGGTAGCAAGTATGCTGACGGCGTGTTTCCGCAAGGCAGTTTTGCACGCATTGATATGTACGATCCAGCCCGCTCGATTGATACTATCCAATTGCACATCGAAGCCGCTTCCTATCCAAAGAACCTTGATGCGATAGGCGTGGCTCGCAAGCTAGTACTCGATAAACTCAATTTGTTTGCCGTGCTTTGCGAAGAATACGATTCGATGGATGCCAGACTACAAGTACAAATTGGACCATCAGGGGGAGGGGCAAAAGCAACAACGTTGTTCCCGAAAAAAAAATCGGTTCGTTTGAGCGTTGACCGATTCATGCGAGCCATTGCCTTAAGTTCGTGAGGGCACCACCAATATGAGTAAACCAGCCGTTTCCGTTGTTCTACCCGTTTACAATGCCGGGAAACACTTGATTACAGCGATTGGCAGCATCGTGGACCAATCGTTTCAAGACTGGGAGTTGATTTGCGTTAACGATGGTAGTACAGACCAGAGCCCCCAAGTGCTGGACTGGTTTGCCAAACGCGACCCAAGGATTGTTGTCATCCATCAATCGAATGGCGGCGTGGTATCAGCCGCAAACCGAGCTCATGAAACGGCAAGCGCGGATTTAATTTGCCGCATGGATGCCGATGATATTGCCATGCCGAACCGATTGACCCACCAAGTCGATTTCCTGTCAACCCATTTGGAACACGTTGCAGTCAGCGGTGCAATTCTCGAAATGGACATCGATTCCGAACCACTTGGACTTCAAACACTTGCAAGTGATCATGATACGATCGTCAAGAACTTGCTGTGTCGCAGGACGGGACTTTTTCAACCTGCCAGCATGATGCGGGCAGACGCATTTCGACGCATTGGCGGATTTCGACCAAAATATCAGTGGATCGAAGACCACGATTTATGGCTGAGAATGAGCCAAGTCGGTAGACTCGGAAATACCAAAGAATTGGTCCTCTGCTACCGGCTTCATCCCACTAGCTGCACTTGGTCCATGTCCAATCTGCGATCCGACCTAATGACTCAATTGATGCTAGAAGCCCATTCCGAACGGGGCATCAAGGGTTCGGAACGCACGCTGACCTCTCCCCGCTCGCGATCGAATGCAGGCCCTGGTAAGTGGGCGCGCAAAGCAGTCCGCGGTGGCTATCCTCATACTGCCTTGAAACACTTGAAAAAACTTTGGAAGGAGAACGGTCTTTCGTGGTACACGTTGCGCATGTTCGCTGAAGTGGGCTTAAGACTACCAGGGGCTGCCAACTCACATCGCAAAATCCCTAACACCGTCCGAGTCCCCGAATGCGATAAATGGAAAGATCTCGCACTCGCTTTTGGCTAACTTTGTAGCAATGGCACTCATGACATTTCTCGCTGATCGAAAGTATCTAACTTTCACTCTCGTATTTGTTCCTCGCAGATTTTGTAGGTCCCTATCGCCATAGGTTTGGCTACCGTCGGTTTCCAACCGGCGGTAGCCA
>JAYTVL010000162.1:0-2082 GCA_043744075.1 Pirellula sp.
AAACAAGAATGTTATGCCTCGCGGAGCGTCTTCGACAGATGAGCTCGTCATTGAATAGATGACAACTGGTGCTTCCTGTCCTTGGAACTTGTCTACGGTTCCGACGCGAGCCGAGTCAGGAAGGGCGTCCTTCAACGCATGTACCTGAACGTTGAAAGGAGCAACAACCAATATGTCTTCAATCACAATTGGAAGCTCTTCGGAATTTTTGTCTCGCCATCGATACTTCCCAGAAAGAAGCTCGTCAAATAATTGCACAATTGCGATGACTTCTTCGTCGCTACGATTTTCGCAACCTGCATGATCGACTTCGAGAAATCGCAGACCGGAGCCGGACCAGCGCTCGGTCCCGCATATCATCCGTTGCTCCAATCCTGCCTGACTTTGCAGTCGATTCTCGTAGTATTGTTCGGAAGTGAATCGACAGATATTGGGCGGTAGACGCCATGTACGGTCAAGTAACAAACCCATTTCGGCAGGAATTGTGGCATTCTCGCCGAGGATATGGCCTAACGCCGCAACACCGGCTCCTTCTGGATGGCTACCAAGTTGAGGTTGTTCGAGCTGTTGGGGATCGCCTAGGAGAATGATATTCCTCGCTGATTGCCCGACGGCCAACGCAATCGCAAGTGACATCTGGCCCGCTTCATCGATAAACAAGTATTCCAGTTGGTTTTCCATCGTTGGATCAGACCAAAGCCATGCCGTGCCACCAACTACGAAGCCTTGATTGAGTAGACTTAGCGATTCTGTTTTGTCCTTGGATAGCTTCACTGAATCTGGAAAGTCCGCAAGGTCTTTTCCTTGGTGTGCGAGTCGTATTGCCGCTCCATCCGCCGATGCCTCAGAAACTCCAACTAGCATATTGAGGATGACTTTATGACTGAGTGCTGTAACACCTATTCGTTTACCTGCCCTCGCCAAATCTCGAATCATCCGACTGCCGACGTATGTTTTTCCGGCCCCAGGCGGTCCTTGAATGGCTAGGTAGCTGTCGTCCATGTCGAAAGCAATTGATGTTGCGACATCAGTGATCTCGCCCGGTAGCGGTAACGCAAGTGTTTTTAATCGGGGAGAGTTCCGTTGCAACAGATCGTATCGGGCTGAATGAAGCGATGTTTTCGATTCCATTGCAGCAATGATCAATCGCCCGAACTGTCTTAGGGACTCCGGAATGGGGCCCGGCAGTACCGTGTCGAATGCGAATGCGAGTGTTGGATGCTCGTTCATCGTGGACTCTGTGCGCTTAATTCCGATGCACAGATTTTCTGCATCGATTTCTGTCACAGAACCAACTGTTTCGCCTTGGTTGTTCCAGAGTCGATCGCCTACCGAAATTGAGAACTCTTGTTCGGGAAATTTGTATCGATGAGTTGGCAGCTTGCCACGGCCTGTCGGTTGAATTTCTTCGACCAATTCAAGGCAAGCCAAAGCAGCTTTTTCAAAGAACATTTCGTCGGGTGTGAGTTCTCGCATTCGGTGGAACTCCCACCAGCTACACTTTGATTCGCGTCGAAAATAGTCAAGCATGTGCGCTAATAACCAACGAGCTTTTTGATCGGCTCCTTCAGGTGAGTCCACGACATCTGCGATCAGCTGATCGAAAACGATTTTATTCTCCGCCGATATGGCTGCTGATTTCTCGCTGGGATCACCTTCCTTCATCGGAGGCCGTTGGATCTCGACCCCTTTAGAACGGAGCTCTCGAACGACCTCAAGCCATTCGCGAAGCTTCCATGTCGATAGACAATCATCTTGGTTGTATCGTTCGACGCAAGATCGATACGCGCTGGTAAGCTCATCAATCAACTGAAGCTCGATGAGTCGTTCTACAGTTGCTAGCGCAATGCGAGCATTTTCAAGTGGCTCTGAGCGTTCATATCCGTAAAAGCGTTCCATTTGCTTGATGGAATAACTTTCGACCGAAGCTCGAATAGACTGCCGGACGACTGAATAGAGGTCGATGAATCGCTCGCTTCTGAGCAAGAAATCGAGTTCTTCCTCGCAGGTACCATGGTGCATCGCGAGTCGCTTGAGAGCCGATGGTTCGTAGGGTGCATAGTGGTAGATGTGCATTCCTGG
>JAYTVL010000163.1:0-6710 GCA_043744075.1 Pirellula sp.
CGGTCGCGGAGACCGTGGGGAGCGAGATCGTTTCTCGCAGTTCACCCACGCTTTGGCAAGCGTGGCTACCCACGTTTTCCTGTTTGACAAAGCACTAGCTAGTGAAGCGACGATTTAGGCGATACCGACAATAGTCTGGTCGGAATTTCCCGATGGATGGCAGCGGATTGAGGGCGTGTCCTATAACCGACTCTAACCAACATCTGGACCGGTTCCGGCATCGACTGCTTGTCTTTTGCGGTGATGGTTAACGACGTGATACCAAGAAGGGTCGCATCCCGGCTGTCGCCATGCTGTACCCCTTCACAATTCAACGGGAAAGTACCCTGAAACCATGTGGTTGCGTCGAAATGATTCCCAATTACGCATGATATACGAGTTAATTGCTTCTAATTAAGCCGCTTTTGACGAAGTTGGGATTGGAGGAATGACATCAGATGCCTACTCTACCGGAGTGATCTAGAAGTGAGTCGAGTGACCCTGGAACCATTTTTGGAATTCATCGTGAACTGTTCTTCGTTCCATTTGAGCCCTGCATGCGTAATCCTAAAGAACTCCTGGTCGCTTCAAAAGCCTTTACGTCTGAGACGAAATGGATTAGTTGGTGGCATTTGCTTTCCGCGATTGCTTGCTATTCCCTTAGTTTAATTGTCGCCTGCTCCGATTTCTTCCCAATGGTTTTGCGGATGGTTGGCAGTTGCGTAAGCGGACTGGTTATTGTTCGATTGTTTATCATTTACCACGATTACAACCACGGCGCAATCCTGAAGAAATCGTGGATTGCCGCGTCGATTCTGAAATTCTATGGCTTGTTGGTATTGAGTCCATCCAGCGTCTGGAGCCATTCGCATGACCATCATCACAAGCACAACTCCAGATCTTCTGGCAGTAATACCGGTTCGTACCCGCTGATGACCCGTGACGAGTACCTCAAAGCAGATCGCTGGAAACGCTTGGGTTACGCCATTTCGCGTCATCCCATTACAGTTTTTGGTGGGTATCTGACCGTCTTTCTCTATGGAATGACGATTCGGTCTTTTTTCCTGCATCCCAAGAAGCACTTCGACGCAGGCGTGGCTGTCGTTTTGCACGTTGCCTTGCTTACTTTTTGTTGGATGCAAGGTTGGGACATTCTCATGTTAGGGATGTTGGTGCCATTGACGGTTGCCTGCGGTCTAGGAGCTTACTTGTTTTACGCTCAACACAATTTCCCGACTTGCCAATTGCATCGTCGCGAGGATTGGCACTACGTTTTGGCGGCACTGAAGTCCTCTAGTTACATTCGCATGAGCAAACTGATGCATTGGTTCACCGGCAACGTGGGTTACCATCACGTGCATCACTTAAATGCAAAAATCCCTTTCTATCGATTGCCCGAGGCGATGGCAGCTATGGAAGAGCTGCAGACGCCAGGCACAACTTCATTGCATCCCAGGGATATCCTGGCGTGTTTCCGTCTCAAGTTATGGGACGCCGATCGAGGCCATTTCATCTCTTTCCGAGAAGCCGTAAAGGCTTAGCAACTGCGGACGGTTCGCCTTATGCCAGTCGGGAAAACCGCACGGCGGGAGGATACGTCTTATTTGTGCTGATCGAAATCCGGCAATCTGGTATGATGTTGGAGCTTTTCAGACGCCTAACCCCACAGCATTGGTTGCTGAGTTCCGAATGAAAGGGGCGGGCGGATCGACAAATAAAGAGAAAGTGATTGGGAAACCATGTCAAGAAATTTTCGTCAATGGTCGCTCGGTTTGGCGACCCTAGCAATGATCTTCAGTGGTGCCAGCCTAGCAACCGCACAGGAGCTCACGATTGGTTCCAAGGCCCCGAAACTCGACATCGAGCACTGGGTCAGCAACGGCAATGACAAGTTCAAGCCAGTCAAGGAATTCGAAACAGGAAAAGTATACGTCGTCGAGTTCTGGGCTACATGGTGTGGTCCATGCGTCATGAGTATGCCACATTTGGCCGAGACTCAAAAGAAATACGCGGACAAAGGGGTGCAGTTGATCAGCGTTAGCGATGAAGATCTCGAAACCGTAAAAGGATTCCTCGAAAAACCTGTCAAGGGCGCAGAGAAGGATGACAAAGAGAACACTTATGGAAAACTGACCAGCGTTTATTGCCTAACGACCGACCCCGACAAATCGGTTTACGAAGGCTACATGGATGCGGCCGGCCAAAATGGTATCCCCACTTGTTTCATCGTTGGCAAGTCTGGGATGATCGAATGGATCGGTCATCCGATGGAGATGGATGAACCGCTCGAGAAGGTAGTTGCCGGCAGTTGGGACCGAGCCGTATACCTGGCGTCGTTCAAGAAAACCCAACAGATTGACTTGCTGATGGCCAAGGTGGGTCGTTCCGTGCAATCCGGAAACATCAAGGCAGCACTAAAAATTCTGGCCAAAGCAAAGGAAGATGCGGCTGGTGATGAAGCATCGATTGAGGCGGCGGAAGAGGTGGAGGTCCGAGTCAATGTCTATGCGGCCATGAAGAAGTTGCAAGAAGGCAACGTGGATGAAGCCCTCGCAGAAATCGACACAATTTCAAAAACAGCCAAACCTGCCCAAAAGCAGTCACTTGCAATTGCCAAATGCAAGGCGCTGATCAGTATTGTTACGGAGTCTGGAAAACGCGACGAGGACGCGTCCAAAACACTGATGGAAATCGCCGAAAGCAAAGACATTGACCCGAACACGTTGAACGAGCTCGCCTGGAGCATTTACGAAGCCGCTAGTGCGGATGAAAAATTCTCGAAACCCTTGATTGCTGCCGCGGTCGTTGCTGCTGAAAAAGCGGTCGCGAAGGAGCCTGAAAACGGGCCCATCCTCGATACGCTGTCTCATTTGGTCTACACCCAAGGGAACCTAGACAAAGCCATCGAATTGCAGTCGAAAGCAGTTAAGAACGCACCCGCCGAAATGAAGGAAGATCTGCAAGCGTTCTTAGACGAGATGAAGAAAGAAAAATCCAAGAAGTAAAGTCAAAAAAGCAATCGCGGTGCGGCCTTATCCTGGGCTGTTAAAAATTCGGGGTTGACGGTCGTTTTTTCGCTGTAAGTTTAGTTCCGTTTTTGTCCTGATTCGCGGAGAGATGGCAGTCGATAGCCAGGGGTGCCAACGTGCCAACCCCTGGTCACTCAATCGCGAACGCATTGCTGAGAATCGCGGAGCGATGGCATTTTTCACCTCGAATGCCATCGCTCCGCGATTCCCGATGCGTTTTTTGCGATGCTACCAGGGGTTTGCACCCCTGGCTAACCAATGTCACAGCTCCGCTGTTTTAGGAACAAAACTTGCGCAAACCAAAAACCGCTGCAATACCGAATTTTTAACAGCCCAGGCTTAACCGGCTTAGTTCTCCGCAGAAAAGCGGTGCCTGTCCTGTTGTAGTCCGCTCTGTGTCCCCATCTGTCTTCCCTCCAAGTCCCCGCAATTGGACCTGAGCAGAGATACGCAACTAATGCGTTGCAAGGCCAACGGAACATCAGCAGATACTGTTGGAAAAGCTCGGTCTAAAGCTTCCAAGGCGAATTCGCGAAAACAAAATGTAGTGGAAACGAAAAATG
Organism: Pirellula sp.; assembly: GCA_043744075.1. Classification (GTDB taxonomy): domain Bacteria; phylum Planctomycetota; class Planctomycetia; order Pirellulales; family Pirellulaceae; genus JBKCUI01. Next base: position 3,572 of record JAYTVL010000163.1, read on the forward strand.
AAAAACCAATGTTTTCATTGTTCCGTGCATGGTTGTTGGAGAAGTTGGGTTAGTAGCGTTCATCTATTTTCTTGACAACGCTTTCCATCATCGCTAGATTTGATTTCGAGCGGTTACGCATTTTCGCTTTGATTCCATTGGGTTCGCCATTTACGAAAGAAACCAATTATGATTCGGTTTTTTCAATCAATCAATCAATCAATCAATCAATGCGCCGCGCCGGCGGTCACGTAAACATCTAACGCGCCGCAGAAAGCGAACACTTTGCGTCGAGCGACTTGAAGACCGCAGTTTGATGGCAGCGGTTACTGCTACGCTGACTGCCGACAACTATTACGTGCTTTACCATGGCTCTGGATCCAGCAGTCCCACATTAGTTGGCCACGACAGAGATGGACCGGGTAGGTCGAGTTGGCAAACAGCAGATACCTGGAATTTTAGTTCAGGGGCGAGTAAATATATTTACGTTAATGCGAGCAATTCTGATCAGATCAAAATGTTCATCGGAAGTTTCGTTATTGATGGCCGACGAGTGCAAACGAATGCTGCGAGTTGGGAGGTTTTCGAGGGAAACATCTCAAACATCCCGACCGCAAACTGGACTCGGCCTGTTTCATTAGCACAAGGAGTTCCAGATTCACAAGTTTGGGGCACATTTGGGGGTATCAATGTAATTGATGCGTCAGCTAATTTCATATGGTCTAGAGGCTTCAATTTTAATGAGAGCGGTCAGGAAGTCGTATTTCGCACTCCTGTGAATGCTAGCGTGGACATCGGCATGTTGTCTGCACAATTGCAGAACGCGAACACGGTGCAATTCACTTACGATACGACAGGCACTCCAGGTCCGTTCCAAGTTGGATTGTACCGGTCTGCGAACGGAACGACATTTAACCCTGCTGACATTGTTGGTTCGCTCCAAACCGTAACGCCGAGCTCAACCAATCCGCAAAGTCCCGGTACGATCACACTCCCGAATGGATTTGCATACGATTCTTCAAAACCCTACCTGATAGTCGTTGCCGACCCTAACAATGCGATATTGGAGTCCAATGAGGGAAATAACGCTAAATCATTTATACTATCTGTACCCGACATCGCTATGCAATCCGCTCAATTGCTGCCGGGCAATTCTGCGCAGTTCATCTACGGGATAACCGGCAACCCTGGTACGTTCCAGGTCGGATTATTCCGTTCTGCGAATGGAACAACCTACAACTCGGGTGACTTGGTTGGTTCGCTAAAGTCGTTCACACCAAGCCCGTTGAATCCGCAGGCGCCGGGCACTATTGCACTTCCCAGCAATTACCTACAAGACCCTGCAAAACCATTTCTCTTAGTCGTTGCCGACCCAAACAACTCGATCAATGAAACGAACGAGAGTAATAATTTTTCCGTTTTGGTTTTGCCTGATATTCGTATCTCAGAAACCTCCGCAACATCGGTCGACTCGAAGAGCGTTAACTTCGAATTCCAGGTTGTAGGTGCCTTTGTCACGGAATTTCAAGTGGCAGTATATCGATCACGCGACATGACGTTAGATGCCACCGATATTCAGATAGGAAATATAGTGACCGTCACGGTGCCGAACCAAGTAACAAATCCGGCAACGATTCCGATGCTGAACCTTTCGATTGACCCAAGCCATCCATATGTCTTCGTAAAGGCTGATCCGCAGAATCAAATCGTTGAACAAAACGAAGATAACAACTCCTCGCACTTCCGAAAATGGACGCTTGGATTCGTTACTCACGGCTTAGCACCATTTGGCGGGCTGACTCCGCTTGGCTGGATGGATTCGATGAAAAACGCTTTGACATACGACTTTGCGTATGCATTTAATTGGTCATCGTCAAGTAATGAATTGGGCTCGGGGCGAACCGAAGCGGCCGGCCTGCGGCTCAAAGATGAGATCTTGTCGAGAGCACTATCGATGCCCATCGAGCCCAACGATGTAATCGATTTGCATGTAATCGGTCAGAGTCGTTTTATCAACACACTCCCATGAACGAAGTACGCGACTTCGAAACGAGAACCATTGGCATAAACCTATGGGGAGTTTCGACAATATCCGGGCTAAACAATCTGGTCGACCTAACTCCGTATGCGCTTGGAATAAGTCATATCAAGATTACTGATTGGTATGAGGCCCTCCTTCGCGGCCTTGCGTGATGCTCGATTTGTCTTCCGCAGAATCTGTAAACGGCACTTACAAACCAGTGAGGATTTCTTCAATAATGCGATACCAAAAGAATGCAATGCAGTTTATTGCAATCGTTATCGGGGCGAGTTTGGTTTTCCCTGGAGTAGCATCCGCAGAATTCACTACGTCATTTACCGTCACAAAGACTTCCGAACCCGGAAATTTTTTCAAGTATGAATATTTGTTACTTAATCGAGTCAGCAGCGACCTTCCCGTCGTATCACTGGGACTTGACATCCCTTCGACTTCCGCACTTGATCGGATAACTGGACCTGCCGGCTGGAGCATCACCTACACCTCATTAAGCACTTCGATTATTTGGGAATCACCCAGTATGGCATTCGATATGGCACCCAGCAATTCCGCGATTTTCTCTTTCCGGAGTAAATTAGACTCAGGTTTGCGTGATTATTTGATCACCGGCCTGAACGAAGCGGACATGCGGATAGGCTTCAATGGCGGGCAAATCAACGGACCAAGCTTGTCTTCCGTTCCCGAGCCCTCCACGATTGCATTAGTTGGCAGTGCCCTTCTCGGCTGTCTCCGCTTGACGAGACGGCGGGTCCAACGAGAATTGCCATCCGGTTTGTTGACATAAAAAGGGGTCAACAAGAGCTCAAAGGGGCAAGAGCTCGAGTCAGACTCAAAGGGGTCAGGGAAAGCGATGGGATAAACCGGGGATAAACCGGATTGGAGTTGTTGCCGCAGATGTAAATTCCATTCCGCTTGCGATTTTCTGGTAGACTATTCTAAAGAAGTCAGTTAACCAACGAAATGACTATTTTACAATCGTCCCATGTCAACGCTTCATCATTCGACGATTAGTTTTCCTCCTAGCGCTACGCCATTTCCTGCGGAGTGGACGCTTGCAGACGTTCGACACTTGCTGGGTGATATTTCATTGAACCGAATTGCAGTCATGCCTCCGATCGGAAC
>JAYTVL010000164.1:0-6665 GCA_043744075.1 Pirellula sp.
ATACGGGACTCGTTGCCTCGTCCACTACCCTAATCTTTAGCTGTCCCAGACCACTAGTGCTACAACTCGGAAATAATTACGCACTACAGCGAGACCCTCTATCCTATTGCAACATTCCGAGTCCTTATCTCGTTTTAGAGTCGCGATGCGTCATGGCTCTCCGCCGACCCTGCGGGCTGTCGATTTAGCAACCCGAAGCGTAAGCGAGGGACAGTGCAGCCCCTCGCTAACACTTCGGGTTGTGATTTGCCCCGTGATTCTCAATACTGCATTAAATCAACAGCCCGCCTGTGTTGGTGGTAGCAAGACTGGCAAGCTAAAGCTCACCTGCCAATTTGCTACATCTATTCGTAGATAGGCTTGCGATCTGCAGTTGTCTCATCGGCAAGGTGGAAGTCGACGATATCTTGTTGTTCCATTTGCCAAGTGTAATAGGCAGGTCGATCGTCTATTACAGTTGGAAAGTCGACAATTCCATCATGAGCTGAACGGAGAATGACGCCTAGTTGCTCGAGCTCGCTCACGTAATTTTCAAGGTGCGAAGTCTCGTTTTTCAAATCTTCTTGGATTTCAGTGATTTCCGAATCGTAAATCTGAAAACGAGCCTTCCCTTCGTTCCGTCGCAACATTCGACGCAGATTGGATTTTCTTTCCGTCAGTTCCCGATGCGATAAAGAAATGTCAGTCACAATGAGGCGAAGTAGCGGAAGCATTGCTCTCGCTTGTTCGATGGAGAAAAGGTGAGTCGTTTTCGTCGTCATAGTTGGCAGGCGCCTTCTTCGTTGTCTCGAACGCTGTTATGAGCCCGAGGATTTGTGCCAAGACAATACCGACAACTCGCAAATCAGGAAAGTTCACTTGCATCCGTAAGAGTCCTACTCAATTCTTGCTCGAATTATCCAGCATTCAATCGTTGATCTTCCAAGATTATTGGGAATTTTCCACCGATTGACACCGTAAACTCATCGCAAACTTGGTCCACGAGTTCAGAAGTCACTCTTTCGGACTTGCGAACCGCACCAGCGACCAACGCCAATTCCGCGATTTGGACGATTTTCCTAGGGATTCCGTCGCTGAGTTCTTGAATCCGCGTAATTGCTTGTGCGTTGAAAATGTCGCCATTTCCTCCCGCTTGATTTTGAGCGAAATCGAAGTAATCGGCCGTTTGACCCAAATCCCAGCTTGGCAATTCGATTTTGAGTTCGCATTGATCAATGATCCATCTGGGTAAGTTCACAATCGACTCTTCGTCAACGCTGAGAAGCATGCTCCAGCGGTTAAGTGAGCTCCAAAGCTGTGAAATCGCTTGATAAACGTCGTCATGAACGTCATGCAAATTGTCCAAAAGCAAAACCGTTCGATGTCCAATTGCGGACTCGGCAAACAAATGGTCATGGATACGTGTCCAGCAATCCTGGCTGAACAACTGATTCGTATTTGGACAGGGGTCCAAAGAGTCCAGAATTCGGTTTGCGAGCAAATTTCTGTCGGCGCAACGGAGATCTACGATTGCAAGGTTTTCGCCTGGTACGCGAGAATTCCTTGTCCTGCAAAAGTATTTCAAAAAGGTCGTTTTCCCGACCCCAGAAGGCCCCATGACTAGTCCCAATCGCTTTCCTTGCTCAACAAGAAACTCGCCTCGAGCCATGGCTTCTTCAATGGTGCCCCCAGTAAACATCCCTCGGCTATTCGCACTGACGGCGAACGGAGAACGAGACAATCTCCAGTGTCGCAAGTAAGTCATCTTTGATCCTTCAAGATTTGTAGCCACTTTTGAAATTATTTGCGGCGCTGTCAAAAATATTCCAACTACATTGCTTCTCGGCACGTAATCGCTGTCGTCTCCATCAAATTCGGAACGGCGGCCAAGATTTTCAAGCAATTTTGTGATTTTTCCTTAAGTAACGAACGGCTAATGGTCATTAAATGGAATTCACATTAAACTCGGTCAGATGATTGGTCCCATATTCCAGCGTGAAATAGCTACTTTACCTCGCCGAGCTAGGCATTTTGTCAGCCGAGTTGTATTTGCGATGATGCTCTTCGCAATCATTTGTACAACTTGGTTGCTTTTAGCTGGGATTCAGCCCGTTCAAAACGCAGGTGACTTGGCTCGTTTTGGTGTTCTTATTTTTCAGTTGATTGCACCATTTCAGCTCATCGTGCTACTTTTCATGGCAGCTCTGGCTGGCATTAGTGCGGTTAGCCACGAAAAGGACAAACAGACGCTGATTCTGCTATTAATGACCTCCTTGTCGAACACCGAGGTGGTTTTGGGCAAAATTGGAGCAGGATTGTTAGCAACCATGAATGCATTTCTCGCTTCGCTGCCAATCGTTTTTAGTGTGACGTTGCTCGGTGGCGTTTCATTGGAACAAGTACTTGCCTGTACTTGGGTTACAGGATGTGCCTTGATCGCAAGCGCAGCACTTGGTGCAACCATAGCATTTTGGCGTGAAAAGACATTCCAGTCGATCACAGTGACCATGTTGATCATCGCGTTGTGGCTGGCCTTTTGCGAGGTGATTGCAAGCGGCAAGGTTGGATTCCTATCCACAGATTTGGCAAAACTACTTAGTCCACTCAGAGCAATGCTGGATGTGACACAACCCATTGCGACGAAATCAGTATTGCCCGTCGCCATTCCGGGTGGAAACGCCGCGATTTCAGGATTGGTCCTAATCGGTATTGCCTTTTTACTTACGATTCTTTCTGTTCGCATGCTTCGGATTTGGAACCCATCTCGTGAACGAAGGGGCGGACATCCTGAAGCGGAGGAACCCGAGGTCGAGGAGTTGAAATTGAGTTTTGCTGGCACAGACAACTCCAGTTTGCAAAAAACAGACACTCATCGGAAGGTCAAGTCATGGAAGAGCAGAGCGCCACGTCGCGTCTGGAGTAACCCAGTGCTTTGGCGGGAGGTAATGACATGGGCCTACGGGCGCAAAGTTCTGCTGATTCGGCTTGCCTACCTTGCCTTTGGCTTGATGGTTGCTTTTGGCCTTCGTCAGTTTGTATTTAATGGGTTGGCAATCCAGGAGACGACGTATCAAGAGGAGTTGGTTCCTACCACCGTATCTCTCCTGGCTCCGTTTATTGTTTTGTCACTCATTGTTATCAATGCGTTGGCCGTTAATTCCGTTACCAATGAGCGGGATGGCGGAGCGTTAGACTTGCTTTTGGTAACGGAAATTACGCCAAGTGAGTTTTTGTTTGGAAAAATCTGTGGCGTGATGTATGTAACCAAGGAAATGGTCCTCGCGCCGTTGCTTCTCTGTGTGTATCTATGGGCTCAATCGGCATTGACAACCGAAAACCTTGTTTTCACTGTCATCACATTGATCGTTATGGATTTGTTTGTTGCTATGCTAGGCATCCATTGTGGAATGATCTATGCGCAAAGCCGAGCAGCGATTGGGACTAGCCTTGGGACCGTGTTCTTCTTGTTCTTGGGCGTTGCTACATGTATGCTCATCATGTTAATGTTCCGAGGCTCATTTGGAAGGCAATTGGCTCCCTTCTTGTTCATCATTTTGGGAGGTGGAATCGGCCTTTATGTTGCTTTGGGCAGCCGCAATCCATCGCCGGCGATTACGATTAGCTCTTTCCTGCTCCCGTTCTTGACCTTTTTTGCAATCACAAGTTTTATTCTCCGCGATCAGGAATTGGCGGTGTTTAGTGTGGTTTCATTGTCGTATGCATTCGCAACCGCAGCTATGATGATCCCAGCCTTGAGCGAGTTCGATTTTGCCTTTGGGAGATCCAGAACTGCCGACGACGAGTGATCAATGGCCTTAGAACCAATCAATGAAATCAGTTCGGTCGCTTGGCTGCTGATCCCAACTGCCTTGATCGGAATGCTTCTTCTTTCTGCTCTCTTTTCTGCAAGCGAAGCGGCGTTGTTCTCGCTATCATCAATCCAGCGGCTAAAACTGGATCCGCAGAAGCGATCAGATCAAGCCATTTTGCGACTTCTTAGCAACGCATCCCACCTTTTGACGTGTATTCTACTGTGTAACCTTGCAATCAACATTACTTTCTTCGCTTGTGCCAACGTCTTGTCGTCATCCTTTTTTGGGCACGAGGGCGGATCAGGTTGGGCTTTCCTATTCGCCTTTTTTAGCGTTGCAAGCGTTATTTTGTTTGGTGAGCTTTTGCCCAAAAGCGTCGGTGTGCTTGCTCCGCTTAAGATTAGTCGTTTTGTCTCATTGCCGATGGTCGGAATCATGCGTGTTGTCCTGCCGCTTGGGAAGGCTATGCACTCAATTAACGATATCTGCCGTCGCTTGATTTGGCCTGGCTTGGTACCTGAATCCGTCCTCGAAACATCCGACCTCGAGCGAGCAATTGAGCTTAGTGAAACGGACTCGAAAATGATCGACTTGGAGAAAGGAATCCTCCAAAACACTCTCCAGCTCTCCAACATTCAAGCTCAAGAATGGATGCATCCCAAAAGCCAATTCGCATCCATTTCACTTCCTGCTTCGAACGAGCAAATGAAAGAATGGATAACCGAACAAGGGACAGAGTGGGCCGACGACAGCAAACGAAGAATTGCTCTGATCCTATCCCCAGTCGACAATGAAGTAACCGCCAGCACGAACATCGAGCAAATTCGGCAAGCAATCAAACAGCGAACACCCCCAGCCTCTCAACCTGCACATTATGTTCCATGGTGTGCAAATTTAGCAAATGTGCTTCAGCAGCTACTCAAACTAGATCTCAAGGTTGCTGTGGTTGTAAACGAACGTGGCGATACGATCGGTGTCCTGTTTTTTGAGGATATTATGGAAGCCATTTTTGCTAGCCCATCAGCTGCAATCAATACGATGGGCCGGCCATTGTTTGCCAAAACCGGAGAGGCAAAATGGGAGGTTACTGGCGGCACTCGGATCAAGCAGTTGGAACGGTCACTTGGCATTAAGCTGCCTGAGACTCGTGATGCAACAATTGCTGGGGTCCTTCAAAGTCAGTTGAGACGTCTCGCCCAGGTAGGCGACCACGTGGCCTGGGGAACGTTTACGCTCCAAGTTACGGAAGTGCCACGACGAGGCGAAATGTATGTGCAAATAACTAGTTCTGAAATCGACATCTCTGAGGACGAATCCGGGGGTATCGAATGATTGTCGCAATACTAGTGATTGCAAGTGCCGGTTTGCTAAGCGCATTTTGCAGTGGCGTTGAGACCGGCCTTTATCGAGTTCCAAGAGTACGATTGGTTTTAGATGCCGTGGATGGTTCTCGCGTCGCTCGCGGATTATTGTGGCTGACCAACCACCCAGGATTGTTTGTTTCCACATTGCTCGTAGGCAATACAGTCGCCAACTACGCTGTTCCGGTCGGAGTCGCATGGTTCGTCATTGAGCTGTTCGGTTACGACGACCCGCGAATCAACATCGCAGTAAGTATTTTGAGCACACCTATGCTATTTATTTTCTGTGAGCTTTTGCCAAAGAGCCTTTTCCACCAGATTCCTAGTCGACTTTTGCGAACGGCGGGGTGGCCTTTGTTCGTTTTGACCCTATTGGCATTACCGCTCACCTGGGCCCTTTATTTCCTAAGCCGCTGGCTTCAGCGAGTATTGGGTGAAGAGCCGCTTAAGATCCGACCTGCACTGGCCCGCCGTGAATTGAGACAGGTACTGGAAGAAGGTCAACAAGCAGGTTTGTTGGAGTCGGTACAAAGAGATATTGTCCAAAACATGTTTGCTTACGGAAGCGAACCTATTTCTCGCTATTGTATGCCGTTGCGTGGTCTGCGAACCGTACAAATGGGTCTTCCTATCGAAGAAGCCAAACAGGTATTGTTCAAGTCGAATCAGCAGATATTGCCAGTTTTGCATTCGCGCGACAAACGATTGGTCGGCTACTACGAAGCGACCGATTTACTTTATGCGGAGAATCTCCCCAAACTTCGAGCCATTTCAACCTTTGAAGAAAGCGCCGGGCAAATTTCCGTCCTTAACAAAATGGTATCGCAAGACACCAAACTTGGCCGAATCGTGAATGCATCCGGCCAATTGGTTGGTGTCGTTCTTCGGGACCGGCTCATCTCACTGATGATACAACGTACGTAGTGCATACTCGGTCTACATGGTTCGGTGCGCTTAGGACAGAAACCTCAAGTCCCGTCCGTTCTTTTTCAGCCGAAAGAAACGAAAGAAGGCGAAAAAAAGAAATGACAATTTTCGCTGATCGTATGAAAGCAACGCTTGCGAATGCAATCGTTTCCAATGACTTTACACCCGAACGGCGCGGAGTCAAGCTCTCCATCGAGCTCGCGGACTGTTGGTTTAATTAGCCGGAACGCGCTCGCGTCCGGTTCTTTGCCGTAAACCGTGGGCTAGCGCCCTGCGGCTGATATTGCTTGACAAATTCGCAGTAAATCAACAGCCAGCTCGTCTCGATGGAAGCAAGACTGACTGACTAGTGCCGCATATCACGAATCGATCGTCCCCCGCCCCTGCTTTCGTTCGCCGACGGCGAACGAAAGCAGGAACGGGGGACGGGACCAGCGTTGCAACGATTGTGACTAGTGCCAAAAACCTTAATTCCCTTCCGTTTTCGCAAGCGGAAAAAAGCCTATCAACATCAGCCGGAACGCGCTAGCGTCCGGTTTTGTACGCACAAAAAACCGTGTGCTAGCGCACTGCGGCTGATGGCCAA
>JAYTVL010000165.1:0-25660 GCA_043744075.1 Pirellula sp.
ATCATCGACTACCAAGTTTTGTGGTTCGTTGAAATGCTGCTACATCCCTTTGCGATAGCATTCCACGCTCAAAAAAAGCCTAGCCGGTTGCACCCATTCCCAATTCAGTCGTTGCTCCCCAAACTACAAACACCGCAAAAACATCTGCCAATGGGCGAATCAACAAAACCGATGCCAACCCGATGAGAGTTAGCCATCGCAACCTCCAAGAACGGTCAGCGCCAACCAAAAAACAAATCAGGAAGCCAGCAAAGGACTGGGACGACACAAAGACGATGAATGTGGTAAGCGTAAACGTTTCGATCATTTAGTTATCATAACAAGCGAACGATTTCGCAGGCAAGGCAGACCGCCCTCGCCCCAAGGGTTAAACCTTTAGGGCTTCTCAACGCTTGCGTCGGGGGAGGTGACAATGGTAGCGATGAGAGGATACAACATTTAGGGCTTCTCAGCGTCCGCGCCCAATGGGCGGTTAAACATCTCGTCGCCCGCGCCCGATGGGCGGTTAAACATCTCGACGTCCGCGCCCGATGGGCGGTTAAACATTTAGGCACTCGTTCCCAGTGGCGGCTAAATATTTAGGCAACAAGTCCCTTGGTGATAAGCATGAAGACATCTTCTAGGCTTGGATCTTTGTCGCTGAATGATTTCATCTTCACCCCTCCGGTCACCAATTGCTCAAGCAACCGAGCGAGCCCCTCGTCGTCTGTTTCCAGTTCGGCCGTTGCTCGATCGCCATCAATGTCGATTCCTCGCAACGCGGGATCGCTTCGGAGGATTGAAACCCCCGCATCTTGATTGCCGATGAAACGGATTTCAACAATTCGGTTCCGTCGAATCTTGCGATAGACTGAGTCGATGGGCCCATGCAACAGCATTTCCCCTCGCTCGATGATTCCAATCGATGTACAACAGTCTGCTAGTTCCGAGAGGATGTGGCTACTGATGAGAATCGTCTTTCCCATTCGGCGAAGCTCCTTGAGCAAAGCTTTGACTTCGATACGAGCTCTTGGATCCAGACCGCTCGTGGGCTCGTCCAGGATCAGGACTGGTGGATCATGCACTAGTGTTTTGGCTAAGCACAGTCTTTGCTTCATTCCTCGAGACAAACCGTTTACGAAGTCGTCGCGTTTGTGCGTTAAATCAAGAAGCTCTAGCACGTCTCCAATCACTTGTTTGCGTTGAGTCCGCCCAATCTTGTACGCGACGGCAAAGAAATCGAGAAACTCCCAAACTTTCATGCCGTCGTAGACACCGAAGTCATCCGGCATGTATCCGATACTTCTGCGAACGTCCATCGGGCTCTTATTTACGCTAAAGCCATTCACGCTTCCATCGCCGCGTGTCGCTTTGAGCAAAGTAGCCAGAAAGCGAATCGACGTGCTCTTGCCTGCACCGTTAGGACCTATGAAACCGAAAAGTTCCCCTTTCTCGATCTTCATCGAAACGTTTTTGACGGCCGTAAAATCGCCGTAGTCTTTACCAAAATCGTTCAGTTCAATCATGACTTGTTTACAGTGAGGAATAGGGGGGCGCAAACTGAACTAAACACGTATGCATATGTTTCCTAGTTTAACCGCGTGGGCATCGCCCCGCGTTTTCGTGCGGAAAACGCGGCCCGATGGGCACGCGGTTAAACAAGTTGTGTGCGAAAACTTGTGCATGAGGTGCTTAAATCAATTCAATATTAAGGCCCTGGATTGTAACCTAATTCAGCTAAGCTTTGTCTCAGCTCGAAATCAAACTCTCGAATTCAGCCTCGGTGAGAACTGGGACACCTAAGCTACGAGCCTTTTCAAGTTTGCTGCCGGCTGCCTCGCCAGCGATCAGGAAGTCCGTTTTTTTGGAAACGCTGCTAGCGGCTCGTCCACCGCGTTGTTCGATCAGTCGTTCTATTTCATCTCGAGAGTATTTGCTGAGCGAGCCGGTTACGACCACTGTTTTTCCAGCAAACACGCCTGAGTTGTCAACAGTGTCCTCGGCAGAGGCTTCCAATAAGACACCAGCTGTTCGCAATTGCTGGACCAATTCAATGCCTTCGTCGCCTTGAAAAAAATCATAGGCGCTCTTGGCGATGATTGGGCCGATCTCGTTGGTATTTCCGATTGTCTCTAAGTCCGCGGACATCAACGCATCTATGCTTCCAAAGCGTCTGGCCAGAATTTGAGCAACGCGCTGTCCGACATGCCGAATCGAAATTGCGTTGAGAGCGCGACTCATCCCGCGGCTCTTGCTAGCCTCAATTCCCTGCAAAAGGTTCTCGGCAGATTTCTTGCCCATGCGTTCAAGCGACATGAGCTGATCGAGTGTGAGTGCATAAAGATCGCCAAAGGAAGCTACGATGTTGCTATCGACTAATTGATTGACGAGTTTGTCTCCTAGGCCTTCGATGTCCATGCAGTCACGCGTCGCAAAGTACTTCAGCCTTTGCCTCCATTGCGCAGGACACTGCTTGGAAACACATCGGATATAGACGCCCTGCGGGTCTTTGACCAACACGGAATCGCATTCTGGGCAATTGGTCGGAAATACGTATGCGGGAAGTTGGGATTCCCTTCGGTGTTTTTCGACGCGAACAATGTGCGGAATGATCTTTCCTGCTTTTTCAACGACCACCCAATCTCCAACACGGATATCCTTGCGTTCAATTTCTTCTACGTTGTGCAACGACGCGCGGCTAACGGTTGTGCCAGCGAGTTCCACCGGCAACAGTTCGGCCACGGGAGTGACTGTTCCTGTTTTGCCAATTTGGGTTTTGATGTCGAGTAGTTGTGTTGTGGCTTCATACTTTTCTATCTTGTAAGCAATGACCCAACGCGGGCACTTGGTGGTTGTTCCGAGAGTCTCACGTTGCTCAAGTGAATTGACCTTTACGACGAGACCATCGACTTCGAAATCCAGCGTGTGCAAGTCTTCAACGATACGATTGCAATGCGCAATCGCTTCTTCTTTGTTTGGAAAGCATTTCACGTTTGGGGTAGTTGGGATACCCAATTCCCTTACGCGTTTCAAGAAATCCATGTGGTCTCGAGCATGCAGTCCATCGCAAAAACCGATTCCGTGGCAAAAAAAACGCAGCCTGCGTTGCGCACAGATTTTCGAATCGAGCAGCTTGATCGACCCTGCAGTCAAGTTGCGAGTATTTTTATATTCCGACTCACCAGCTTTGGTTCGTTGTTCGTTGAGGGTAACCAAGTCAGCGTTGGTCATATAGATTTCACCGCGGACCTCGAGGGCTTTCGGAATTTTTTTTCCGAGCAGGCGTTGAGGGAGTCCTCTCAATGTTCGAATGTTATGAGTAATATCATCGCCAATGTCGCCGTTACCTCGCGTAACCGCTTGGACGAGCAAGCCGTCTTCGTAAAGAATCGAAGCGGCAACTCCATCCACTTTGAGTTCGACCACCCACTCAATAGTCTCGCCTGGAAGCAGTTTCTCGGTTCTCGCAAAGAAGTCACGAAGTTCCTGTTCTGAATAGGTGTTCTCGATCGACAGCATTGGGACTCGGTGCGCGACCTGAACCAGCCCTTCCAGTGGTCTATCACCCAGTCTTTTGGTTGGGCTATCTGGTGCGGCTAGCTCGGGAAACTCCATTTCCAGATCGGTTAGTTCGCGCAGTTTTCGATCGTAGTCGAGGTCCGTAATGGTGGGAGCTGCTTGAACGTAGTAGCTGTGGTCGTGTTCACGAATTTCTTGGCACAATTCGGTCATGCGCAACATCGCGGCGTCTTTATCGAGTTTATTTGGCATTTGCAGTCTTGCTAATCAATGGGTTGAGGTGAGATGCCTGCGTTATTGTGACTCATCGTGGCGGGAATTGTCCTCAATTCCCGTGTCGGTCACTTCGGTCGACCCTGCGAGGAACCGGTAGCCCGCGTCTCTTAGAGTTAGAAAGTGCGTTGGTTTGGCGGGATCCGTTTCAAAGATTTTTCGAAGCCGGAGCATAAACTGATCCACACTTCGAGTTTGCATTTCGCCATTGATGTCCCATACTTCGGAAAGCAACTCCTGACGGCTAATGACTCTGCCTTGATTTTCGACAAAATAGCGAAGTAGCTGAAGCTCTTTGTGAGTCATCTTGACGTCGCGATTTTCGACTCGAACCTCATAAGTTTCGAAATTGATGGTAGCCTTGCCAAAGGAAATCGACTTTACTTTGGCAGTGGACGAAGACACGCTTGATTGATTTTGTTTTGGATGTAGCTTGAGTAAATTCTTGACACGTGCAAGTAGTTCATCCAAGTCGAATGGCTTATTCAAGTATTGATTCGCCCCACAATCGAATCCTCTGGCTCTGTCCTCCGGTAGACTTCTCGCACTGAGAATCAGAATTGGCAGCATGATGTTTTCATTGCGGATCGTTTCGCAAACTGCGTAGCCGCTCATGCCGGGCAACATCAGATCGAGAATCATGAGGTCGAAGGCATGATGATCGGCTTGGATCAGCCGAATGGAGGTGGGGCCGTCGTCGACGAGTGTTACGCGATAGCCTTCTGCCTCGAGGTTGTACTTGACGATCATCGCAATGTGCTTTTCGTCTTCGACAATCAGAATGTGCTTCCGAGATCGCATTTGAATTGAATTGAATAGTGGGAGTGTTAGTTGAGTCGATTATAAGTCGGGCTGAACCGGACGCTAGCGCGTACCGGCTGATTAGCCGCAGGGCGCTAGCCCACGGTTTGTGGCCCATGTTGTGATCGACGCCTGTTAATTGGGTCGTTTTTCAGAGTCTACTTGGACCTGCTGATCGTCTAAGAGTCTTAGGCGTGCATTTGGAAGCACCAATTCAAATCGAGTGCCGTTGTTTTTTGGCAAGTCAGCCACTCGGATAGAACCTTTTAGCCTGCGAACGATAGATCGAACAAGGAACAACCCAAGACCAGTGCCTGGTTTCGTCCTTTCTAATTCGTCTCCAGCTCGATAAAAACGTTTAAAAATTTTTTTTCGTAGATGCTTGGGTATCCCAAGTCCATTATCGGCAAATGAGATCATGGCCGAATTCGATTGAGCGTCGAAATGAACGACGATTTGGACCAAAGGAGGTCGGCCTCCGTATTTCAGTGCATTATCGATCAAGTTACGTACCAAAATCTCGATATCGACTTTTCGTGACCAGACGTCACAAGCGGGCGAGTCAATGGCTATGCACTCAGGTGGGATGTGATGTTGTGCTGCGAGAATTGAAACGCAATCTTCAACAATCCAGTCGATGGCCACCCAAGTTTCTGGTTCGGGCGAATCGGAATTTTGTTGTAATCGGGCTACGTTTAGGAGCTGAGTTATTAACTGATCGAGTCGTTCCACATCGTCGAGCATAGAACCATAGAATTCCAGTCGCTTCTCCTCATCAATGTTGCGCTTTCCTAAAGTTTGTAAGAACAGCTTGAGCGATGCGATCGGGCTTTTCAATTCGTGCGTCACGGCATCGATGAAGTTGCTTTGTCGTCGATTGAGGTTAATCTGCTGGATACTCCAAATCAGGTAAAGGATCACGCCTGCCAAAACGAACAGAAACATGACCGATCCAACGCTGAGTAAAACCCAATAAACACTGGAGCTTTTTTGACTGGTGATCGCGCCAAAAACGTTGAGCAAAACCCAACCAACGGTTAGCCCAACTAGCATCACAATCATTGCGACAGCAAGCAAAATGGGCCACTTAAGGCTTTTTCTTTCAAACATGCTTTTTGAAAAAGTTGGTTCGCGGCAACCGCAGTCGTTTTGGATTCCGAAGCTCCAGTACCACCCTAAAGTGTGGTATTGAGCAAAAAATGCAGCGTTTAGCGTATCTCAACCGACGTTGGAGCGGAAACGCACTCAGACGATTTCCCAAAAAAATGACAGAATCTTGCAGACTGGCACTGACCTGAGTTGTTGCTTTGCATATAATGAAGCGTGGAAGAAAATTAGCGTGCGTCAACGGCGGAAGACGTGCCTTTAGTTACGAAGGAATCGATGAGATGACTCCTGAAGCAGATAAAATCCAATTCTCACGCCAAATATGGCAAGCAGCCTCGGAGCATGCCCATCGTTGTTTGGCACGCAAAGAGTTTTGTCCAGAGCAATCTCGAATCGAAAATCTTCGACCCGAGCAATTGGTGGACGAATCCGAATCTATGTTTGGAAAACAGCTTTGGTGCTTTGAAGCGATCGGAATTGATTCAGGCGGGCGGCGTCATGTCCTTTACGGGGTTTTGGAGTTTTCGATTCAGTATGGACTTCTCGAAGCGTCGCAGACCGCCATGTTCGAGGACTCCGGCCACAGAGACAAATTCCTTCAAAACGAGAAAAAACCTTCTTCAAAGTTGGTTTACCGTTATTCATCCACGAGGTTTTGGGTCTACACGGCCTCGTGCGGCATCGTCATTTTGACGATCATTTGGTTATTGCTGCTTGTCGGCTATCTCAATAGTTAGCCATAACTTTTAGTGACCGCTCTTTTTTGCGTCCGCCGGTTTCTTCGCCGTACCGTGACCGCTTGCAGCAGGTTTTTTAGCTGCAGGGGCGTGACTGCTTGATTTCTTAGCTGCACCGTGAGCATCTGGTTTCGCTTTGTTCGGTGATGCATGACCTTTCGTTTCAGAAGCCGAGTGTTCGTCATGCGCTTCGTCTGCATGAGCATGTTCGTGGTCGGCAGCTGTTAAATTCTCCAAATCGCTATGCTCTTGAGACGCATCACGAAGCGTTGCTACCAGCCGCCTAGGCCTGTGCGAGTTTCCTTGTGAAATGAATTCCAAGCTAACATTTTCAGTAGATTCTCGAACCTCAGTAACAACCAGATCGTCTATCGACGAATCGCCGATGGTTTGAATGAGGACGTCCAAAAGCTGTGACTTGAGATCGGCCAAATAAGGATCAATCAATACTTTACTGTCCAACTGCCGTAAGTACTCTTCGATTGCTTGACGAATCTGGGCTTTATTGAGCTCGATCAGTTGTCGGCTCTTCATGCGATGATTGAGTGGTACGATGGCGTGAAGTCGCATTTGAAGCGGTGCTTTTTTGCCTATTTGAAAGGCCAAATACTGTCCCAAGTCGACTTCGCATGAAGCATCGACCTTTGCCATCGAGGCTTGATGGCGGATCACGCCAACGATACTTGCATGCAGTCCCACTAAAACGACTACGAGCAAGCCGATCCAATATCTTCGAATTGTTTCAAGCATGGCAAAACCATACACTTATGGAAAACGCGAATCTTGCTTTGGGTACAATCCGCAAAACTTTGGTGAAATGAGACATTCGCTCGGCAACCCTAGATCAGAATTCCTGCCGCGTGTTTAGCTAACTACTCGATTATTGGGTTTTTCTCACGATGGCAGCCATCCTTTTCGAACAACCTTGGTTTATCGGTGCGATTGGATCGGTTTTGACGATTGTGACCTTCTATGGATGGGCACAGACTGGAAATCCCATCGCATTTCGAACCGCCTTAGGTTTTGCCGTTGCGTCGATTCTGCTTGTGCTTCTCAATCTTTGGGTAGTCACGGACGCGGAAAACCTCCGAATCTGGCTTGTGGATGCAGCTGCCGAATTGCAAAGCAATCAATACGACAAAGTGCTAAAGAGGGTTTCGCCGGATCATAGCGAGCGAGTTGCAAGCGTGTCAGAGCGAATGAAAACGGTGAAGTTCTCTGTGGCTAGGGTAAATAAGATACATAGTATCGACATAGATTACAAAGGAACTATGCCAACGGCTGATGTTCGGTTAAATGCCTTTGTCGAAGCCGAAAGCCATGGAGTGTCTGGCAAATTGCCCCGTTGGGTTCGCTTAACGCTCGAGAAAATTGAATCGAAATGGCTGATTACCGATTTCGAGGATCGGGACGCGCAACATGAGTTAATGCGTTCGAGATCGGGTATGGAGTAGTTCGACAACTCTTCGTCGTCATTGATAATCGATTGTGTCTTTCATATCACCTTTGACAACATCAACATCTAACGTGTCTGCCTCTCCAGGTTCTTCATCGCTCGTGTCCAGTTCTGACGCTGCGATTTCCAGATCCTGCAAGACGATTTGCTCCGAAGGAAGCGACATCACCAATTGCATGCGGTTGTTTGGCGATTGAGGATACAAGAATCTTGCGGTGATCACAGTGATGTTGTCCGATCCACCACCCTGCTTTGCCAATTCAACTAACTCTTCACAAGCGCTTTGTGGATCAAGTTTATCTAGAAGCGTTTTCTGTATTTGAGTATCGGATACATGTTTATTCAGGCCATCGCTACACATCAGTATGCAATCGCCTTGTTGAAGGTCGAGCTTGTAGATGTCCGGAAAGACACTCTCAGCCCCTGCCCCCAAAGCGTTTACTAGCACATTGGACCATTGCGACTTTTCCGATTCTTCGGGTGCAAGTTGGCCTCTCTTTACCATTTCATTAGCAACGGTGTGATCGCGTGTTACTGACTTTAGTTCGCTGTTCCGCAACAGGTAACAGCGAGTATCGCCAGCATGGACGATAAACATTCGAGGCCAAGCTACGAAGGCCATGGTCAAAGTTGTCCCCATGCCCTCGAAACCATCGATTGCCTTCGATCGCTCTTCGATAGCTCGATGAGCATTCGCCATCATGTCCTTGAGTTCCTCTACAAAGGAGTCCTCATTGTTAGGCTCAATTTGAAGTATGCCGCGATTGCTGTTTAGGATGGCGTTGGCACAATACTCGACAGCAAACTTGCTGGCTTCGCTGCCACCACGATGTCCACCCATCCCGTCAGCAACTAAAAATAAATACCCTAAAGTTCCGCCGACTAATCTTGCGCCCGGGTCGAATTTCAAAGCGCCGGACCGAATGATCATACTTCGAGTCAATTCCGCTACTAGAAACTGATCTTGGTTGTCGCTTCGCAATTTACCTGTGTCCGTAATTCCTGCGGATTGAACTTCAATTGATTTCATGGCGGATCAAATAGTTGAATTATCTGACACTTGGAAAAAGGATAGAACTGACCACTATCGTAACACAAGAGAACCGGCTCGGTGACACGCCGATCTCAATGTTCGGCGGGAAAAAAAGGACACTTCTGACACTTCTCGCTGATCGCCACCGAATTGGCCTTCCGTCGGATTTCATCCGAATTAAGGAAATTCAAGGGCACCACTGGCCTTGTGCCAGTGGTCCCATGATTGGTTGGCTAGACACGAACATTGCAACACAACGACCCGTCCCCACCCTGCATTCGTTCGCTCAAGGCGAACGAAAGCAGAGTGGGGGACGATCGCTTCGTGGACGTCGACGGCTAGCCAATCAGTCTTGCTTTCATCGAGACAAGCTCGAATGGAGAGCTTAATTCAACGCCATTCGGATTTCATCCGGCGGAGGCACAACTGGCTGCTACACGGCGTCATACGCAATCCGCTTAGAGCCTCAGACGAGCCCTTTCTGGCTTGACGCATAAACATCGAGATTCCGTATCCGCTTTTTAGAGCGATTCTTGAGGAATAAAACTTTTATTGGAAAAGGATGGCCTATTTCTGCCTCAGGGGAATTATGTTTTATTATAGAATCGATGAAAACGACTTTTCGCGAATAATAGTTGGCCTATTCCCCAGGTTCAGTGCCGACCGCGAGTGGATTAAGACTTGGTGTCGAATGGGTTAGCGTGCTGGGTGATTCGCACCGTACGGAGGCTTTGTCGAGTTTATTGAGTTTAGTTTGACCACGGGATTGAAAACGCTTGAATCATGTTCTTCAGCAAACTCTCCTTACGAAACAACCATTTTTCCACTCGCCGGTCGCGACGCCGTCATGAACTCCGGGTGGCCCTGGCAAGACAAACGCTTCAGCCGCGATTTGAATCGCTCGAGGAACGCGCACTGCTCGCGACGTTTACGGTTATTAATACAAACGATTCCGGTGCAGGCTCGTTTCGTCAAGCCATCCTCGACGCGAATTCAGTCGGCGGCTCGGATGTGATAAACTTCGGCATTGGGGTGGGTTCGCAGTCGATTGCACCGTTATCGCAACTGCCTAGTATCTTAGAATCCGTGATCATAGATGCTACAAGCCAACCTGGCTATTCGGGGGCACCCTTGATCGAGCTCAATGGAACCAGCGCGGGCGCCGCTGCAATTGGGTTGAAGCTCGGTATCGGCAGCAATGGCAGCATCCTCAAGGGGTTCGTCATCAATCTTTTTAGTGGCGAAGGAATATGGGTCGATTCGTCGAACAACACGATCTCGGACAATTTCATTGGGACCGATACCGCAGGTAACGTCGACCTCGGAAATGCAGGAGATGGCATTGCTCTCCTGATCGGATCGAACGGCAACCTCATCAAGAACAATCTGGTTTCAGGCAACACTTTTCATGGCATCTTGGTTCAAGGAAACGCGAACAAGGTCCAAGGGAACAAAGTTGGGACCAATCGAGCAGGCACGGGTGACCTTGGAAACTCGCAGGTAGGAATTTATGTTTATCCTGCCTCCAACAATTTTATTGGAGTGGACGGCGATGGAATTGGTGACTCGACCGAAGGAAATTTGATATCGGGAAATGATACCTATGGAATCTTCTTCCAGAATAACTCGGACAACAATGTCGTCGCTGGCAATCTCATTGGTACCGATGTAACTGGTACTTTAGCGATAGGTAACACTGCGGGCGGCATCAGTTTTTTAAATGATTTCCTGGGCGATAACAACCGCATTGGAACCGATGCTAACGGTATCAGCGATGATCTCGAAAGGAACATCGTTTCTGGCAATCTGAACTACGGTATCGTCGATTTCGGAGTCGGGACCAAGATCGCCGGCAACTATGTTGGCACCAAGATCGACGGTTTGTCTGCGCTACCAAACATCCAAGGTGGCGTGTCGTTGGGTAGCAGTGGCGCAATCGTCGGCGGCACGAGTGCCGCCGCGAGAAATGTCATCAGTGGCAACGCTGGATTCGGAGTCGCGATCAGCACTGCTGCGGGCAATAACAATACCGTTTTGGGAAACTACATCGGGGTCGATGTCAGCGGCAATAACCCGCTAAGCAACATATCCAACGGTGTGCTCGTTCAAAACGGGGCGCACGACAATACGATCGGTGGAACGACCGCCGGAGCACGCAACGTCATTAGCGGCAACACGACCAGTGGGGTCATCGTCACGGGAATCGGCACGAGTGGAAACAAGGTGGCGGGCAACTTCATCGGCACGAACGCGGCAGGCTCGGGGAAGGTGGCCAACAACGTCGGCATCATCGTCGATAACAGTGCCGGCAACAACTTCATCGGCACAAACGGCGACGGATCGAACGACGCCCTCGAAGGCAACGTCATCAGCGGGAACACCACATCCGGTATTCTCATTCGCAACGCGGGCACCGATGGAAACAGGATTGCCGGGAACCTCATCGGCACGGACTCGTTGGGGACTTCGGCGCTCGGTAATGGCACGCACGGCATCCACATCACACTCGATGCATCGAACACCATCATCGGCGACAACGGCGACAGCATAAGCGGGGCACTTGAACGCAACGTCATCTCAGGGAACAGTCAGGACGGCGTCCATTTGGACTTCATTGTCGGGGCGATTACGACGACGATTAGCAGAAACATCATCGGCCTCGGCCTCAATGCGGGCGGTGCGACCCCAATTGCGAACGTGGGACAGGGCGTCTACCTGCAACAGGCAGCGCTACTCAACGTCTTCGGCAACGTGATCAGCGGGAACTCGCAAAACGGCATCCAGATCAACGGTGCGGGAACGACGGCCTTCATCGCCAGCAACCTCATCGGCACGAACACAGCGGGCACGGCGGTCGTCGGTAACGTCGGCTCGGGGATCGACATCCGGGGCGGTGCGACAGGCACCCGCATCGGCGCAACAGGTCCGGTGGAGCGGAACGCCATCTCCGGAAACGCCCGCGGGATTCTGATCGACGGCGCGACGACCACAGGCAACGCCATCTCCGGCAACTCCATCGGCACGGGTCGGTTCACCGACTTGGACCTCGGCAACGCGAACGAAGGGGTTCGCATCCAGGGCGGTGCACACGACAACACGATCGGCGGAACGACCGCCGGTGCGGGCAACGTCATCAGCGGCAACGATAGTACTGGCGTCGCGATTGCTGGCGTCGGGACGACGGGCAATCTTGTCCAAGGTAACTTGATCGGAACCAACGCAACAGGAACGGCCGCCATCCCGAACGCGACAGGTGTGCTGGTGCAGAGCGGTGCGAGCGGTACGATCATCGGTGCCTTTACGACAACACCTGGCACCTCCGGTGGCAACGTTATCAGCGGCAATACGGCTGCATCGATCCAGATGGTGGCAGGAGCTGGCAGTGGCACTCGCATTCGAGGCAACATCCTCGGTCTCGCAAGTGATGGACTGACCGACATCAGCAGTGGCGATGGTATTCGCGTCAACGGGGGCACGGGCACGCTCATCGGTGGTGACGACGACGACGATGGAACGCTCGACGGAGTGATCCAGGCCCGCAACATTATCAGCGGCTTTTTACTTGGGCTGAACCTTTCTACCAGTGGCTCGGTCTTGAGCACTCAAATTCAAGGCAACTACATTGGAACGGATATTACAGGTTCCGTCGCTCGAGCCAACTCGCAGGGAGTTAGTGTCGGCAACTCTCCTGGAACAACCGTGGGTGGTTTAACCGCCGGTTCGGGCAACTTAATCAGCGGCAACGCCGTTGGCGTGTTCATCTCCAGCACTAACGGAAACAGCACGGTTCAGGGTAACCTCATCGGAACGAGGGCCAATGGTGTGCAAGCTCTTGCGAACGGTACTGGGGTCTCGATCATCAACGCCGGCAACACCATCGGTGGCGCAACCCCTGCTGCTCGCAATTTCATTGCAGGAAATACAAACAACGGAGTGCTCATTTCCGGATCGACCGCTTTCGGTAACACCGTTATCGGCAACTGGATCGGCCTCAACACGGCTGGTGCTGCGCTTTCCAATGCGACCGGCGTCACGATCAACAATGGTGCCGCCAACAATACCATCGGTGGCACGACGGTTGGAGCGCGCAACGTCATCAGCGGGAACAGCGACGGTGGCATCCTCGTCACGTCGCCTAGCAACACGATCCAAGGCAACTACGTTGGATTGAGGGCCGACGGATTGATTGGGCTGCCTAACACCGGCACGGGCAACATCGACTTCGGCATTAAGGTCACGGAGGCGAACAACCTCATCGGCGGGACGGCAGCCGGAGCGGGCAACGTCATCGCAGCCAATGGACACTCGGGTGACAACAATGTTGGCGTTTGGGTATCCGGGGCTGCGACTTTGGGAACGCGGATCGAGGGGAATCTCATCGGTGTGAACACCGCTGGCAACAATCCTGGCGGGTTCCAGCGACGGGGCGTGCTGCTCGACAGCGGGGCGACCAACATCACCATCGGCGGGACGACGGCGGGGACGAGAAACGTCATTAGTGGGAATACCCAGTCCGGGATCGAGATCGCCGGCCCGACGACGACCGGGAACTTCGTCCGGGGTAACTACATCGGCACGAATCTCGCCGGTAACGCCGCAGTCCCTAACACGAATTATGGCGTGTTCCTGAACGACGCTCCCGGCAACACGATCGGTGGCACCACGACTTCCGACCGAAACGTAATTTCTGGAAACGGCACTGAAGGCATCCGGATTCTTCAGACCTCGGTTGCGAGCAACAACGTCGTGCAGGGCAATTACATTGGCACCGATGTCACCGGCACTGCGGCTGTGGCCAATACGTCGTCCGGCATCGCACTGGACAACACAGCTGGTGTGTTGATCGGCGGCACCGCTGCCGGGGCCGGCAACCTAATCTCGGGTGGGGCCGGAAGTGCCGGGCTGGGCTATGGTGTCAACCTCACCAACACCTCCTTTGCCAACACGGTTCATGGCAATTTGATCGGGACCGATGCGACTGGCTTACTCGACCTCGGCAACAAAATCGGTGTCCACTTCAGTCAGGCGTTCAATAATGACATTGGTGGGACGGCGGTAGGCGCGCGAAATACCATCAGCGGCAACGACAGCGCCGGGGTGAACCTCTCTGGCAGCGCGACCCAGATTAACCGCATCGCGGGCAACTGGATCGGCCTGAACGTCGCTGGGAACGCTCTGGCGAACGGCACGGGTGTGCTGATCGACACCAGCGCTCACGACAACACCATCGGCGGAACGGCAGCCGGTGCCGGCAACGTCATCAGCGGTAACACAGGCGAAGGTGTGGCGATAGCAGGTGCGAGCACCGGAGCCAACAAGGTCTTTGGCAACTTCATCGGCACGAACGCGGCCGGTTTGTTGGCACTCGGGAATACAGGTACTGGCGTTAACGTCAGTGGTGGGGCGACTGGTACAGTTATCGGAGGCGTTGGAGGAGCCAGAAATATCATCTCGGGTAGCGTCGCGGCCAATGGCGTTGCAGTTAGCGGTCTTGGTACCGATGGCACGATCATTCAAGGGAACTACATCGGTACCGACAAAAACGGAACGAACGCGATCCCCAATTTCTTTCCGGGCATCGCCGTTATTAATGGCGCTAAGAGTACGCTCATTGGTGGATTGACAACCACGCCGGGTACTGGACTAGGAAACGTCATTTCCGGCAACCGTGAGCATGGTGTGCTTTTGCGAGACGCGGGCACGACGGGAACGCTGGTCCAAGGCAACTTGATCGGTTTGGCAGCTGGAGGCTCGGCAGATCTAGGGAATGGAAACAACGGATCCTTCGCTGGCATCGGTATCTTTGATGGTGCATCCAATACGACCATTGGAGGTACCAACCTTCTGGCCCGGAACATCATCTCTGGCAATGAAAACTTTGGAATTGCGCTGTTAGGGAATACGGGTTTGTTGGTGTCCGGTACCGTCATTCAAGGCAACACCATAGGAACAGAAACTACCGGCAGCTCATCCCTTGCGAATGGCCGACCGGGTATCGGCGTGCTCGATCTGTCATCCAATACAACCATCGGCGGAACGGTTGCCAACGCCGGGAATGTAATCAGCGGCAACGCGGGCGGAGGAGTATTTGTTTCGAATCTCTTCGGTAGGGGTGCCCCCACCGGCGTGATTGTTCGGGGAAACCGAATCGGCACCAACGCGGCTGGAACGGCAGCCGTACCGAACACGACGGCTATCGGCTACGGGGGATTCGGGATTGAAGTAAGAAATGCTTCCAACGTAACAATTGGCGGTGACGATGCTGCGGATGGCTCGGTGGATGGAGTGGTAAACGCCCGCAATCTCATCAGCGGGAACAGCGGATTCGGTGTCGTCCTTTCCGGCATCAGAACGACTTCGAATACTGTCGCAGGCAATTGGATTGGCATCGCGGCCGATGGTCGAACGGCGCTGGGCAACGGTGACGAAGGCGTTGAACTCGATGGCGGTGCACATCACAACACCATCGGCGGGGGGACCACGGATTCTGCCAACGTGATCTCCGGGAATGCGAAGGACGGCATCGGCATGTTTACGGGCGCGAACAACAATAATGTTCAGAACAATTTCATCGGAACGAATCCAACTGGTAGTACCGTGACCATTAATGTCACTGGTTCTGCGCAGGCAGATGCCGTATTTGGCTGGGGCACTAATGGGAATACCGGCAACATTGTCGGTAGCAACGTGCCGGTGGCTGTCGGTCTCCTTTCAAATGGGGTGAGCGCTG
Organism: Pirellula sp.; assembly: GCA_043744075.1. GTDB lineage: Bacteria > Planctomycetota > Planctomycetia > Pirellulales > Pirellulaceae > JBKCUI01. The sequence goes on from JAYTVL010000165.1 coordinate 15,636, forward strand.
TCGCTGCTGGCGGAATTGCCACCCTGGCAATTCAGAGCGGCGGCCTCTTCGCTTTTGGTCCCAATCAGTACGGTGCGATTGGCGATGGCACTACGAACCCTCATTACACGCCGGTGCCAGTGCCGGGCTTTTCCAGCGGTGTCACCGCTGTCGCGGCCGGCAACACGCATAGCTTGGCGATCCGGGGCGGCGGTCTATACGCCTGGGGCCGGAACCAAAGCGGCCAACTCGGCATCGGCGACATCACGGGGGTCCAGCGTTTGTCACCCGTTGCTGTCAGCGGCATGTCCAGCGGTGTCACGGCAGTGGCCGCTGGCGCCAATCACAGCCTGGCGATCCAGGGCGGAGCTCTTTACGCCTGGGGCGAAAACGCCACAGGTGAGCTTGGCGACGGAACAAACACCCGCCGCTATTCGCCAGTTCCCGTCTTTGGCATGGCCAGCGGTGTCACCGCTATTTTCGGCGGTCTCAATCATAGCTTGGCCATTAAGAATGGCGGCGCTTTTGCCTGGGGAGATAACTCCAACGGCCAACTGGGGGATGGCACGTTAACGGCACATTACGTCCCGTCCGCCGTGACCGGCCTGTCCAGCGGCGTCACTTCCATTTCCGCTGGCGATTACCACAACCTCGCCGTCAAAAATGGAAATGTTTACGCCTGGGGATTTAACGGCCTTGGCCAGCTTGGCGATGGCACGACAACCGACAGGCACGCGCCCGTGCAGATCGACCCAACCAACCTGCACGGAATTGTCTCCGTTGCCACGTCGGAGTTTTCGAGCTACGCGCTTTCCTCCGATGGCAGTCTGTGGGCCTGGGGCTACAACGGCTATGGCCAACTGGGCCTTGGCAACGGGACTGACTATCACACACCCCAGCACGTGCTGCCTCCAAGCGGGTATGCCTTCACATCGCTCTCCGGCGGCACTCATGCCGATTTCGTGGTGGCAACGGCGACGAAGATTGTGCCCAATGCGATCACAAATCTTGGCAACGGGGTGACGATCAATGGAAGTGATCACAATCAGATCCTTGACAATGTCATTTCCGGAAACTCATTTGGAGGTGTCGTACTCTTCGGAGTCGGTGCCATGGTTAACACAATCGCTGGAAACAAAATCGGTGTTAGCATTGCCGGCGACATTGCTATCGGAAATGCGACGGGCGTTTCTATCGTTGCTGGTGCGTCCTCGAACACCATCGGTGGCACGACGGCTGGAGCACGTAATATCATCAGCGGTAACAACACCGGTGTCAGCATCACTGGAGCCGGCACGAATTCGAACAAAATCGTCGGCAACACCATCGGCCTCAACTCGGCAGGCTCGGCAGCTATTCCCAACTTGTATGGCGTTACTATTAGCGGGGCAAATAACTCGATCGGTGACGAGGCAGCCGGAATCGGAAACGTCATCAGCGGCAATACCGCTGTTGGGGTCGCTGTTTTCGGCGCGGGCGCGACAGGCAACATTATTCAAGCGAATTACATCGGCACAAACAAGGTCGGTACAGCGGCCTTCCCGAACTCAGTTGGTGTTTCCATCGAAAGCGGGGCAACGAACAATACCATCGGCGGTACGACGATTACTTCCAAAAACGTGATCAGTGGAAACTCGTCCAACGGTATCCGAGTCCTTGGCGCAGGATCAAACAGCAATTCGATTCTCGGCAACTTGATTGGAGTCGACGGCCGCAGCGCACCCACGGGCTCCGTTGGCTGGTGGCGAGCCGAAGGCAATGCCATGGATTTCGTCGGCACGAACAACGGGATAATTCAAGGGACGGTGCCAACCGTCAATGGCAAAGTTGGATCTGCTTTTAGCTTCAACGGCTCGAATACCAACTATATTCAAGTTGCCAACGCCCCTAGTCTGGCACCTGTTGCGGCGGTTACGGTCGAAGCATGGATCAACAACAGTGGCTCGCCAGGTACTTCGCGATACGTCCTCACGAAGGGAGGCGATGATACCTCAGGGTCGTACGCAATCTACACGGGTTCGTCTGGGGGACTACAGTTCTACGCGCGAACAGGCACCGGTTTGTATCTAACGCCGGATGCGGGCGTTGGCGTCTGGAATGGCGCGTGGCATCATGTGGTCGGGACCTATGATGGAGCCGCCGTCAGACTCTTCGTGGACGGAACGCAAATTGGCTCGACGGTCGCTGCCAACGGAAATATTACCTACGGTTTAACCAACAACGATCTCTACATCGGGCATTACCAAGGCAGCACATTCAGCACTGGTACCGCCGCCAAAGTAGACGAAGCGACCGTTTATAATCGCGCACTTAATGCCGCTGAAGTTTCGGCGATTTACAATCTGGACGCATATGGCAAAGCCGGCTTTAAAGCGTTAGGGAATGGTGCTAGCGGCATTGGGATAGGTAGCAGCGCGACTTCGAATACGATTGGAGGGACTATCCTCGGTGCGCGGAATATCATCAGCGGAAACTCCGAAATGGGCGTTTACATGCTTGGAAGCGGTGTCACAGGCAATAATGTTGCGGGCAACTACATTGGCACCGATGCGAGCGGAACAGTCGCGATTGGAAATCTGAATGCCGGCGTGCGCATGGATCCGGGGGCGAATGGCAACACCGTCGGCGGAGATTGGACAGTTGGCGCAGGCAACGTCATCAGCGGCAATGCATTGTCAGGTGTGGCGATTGTTACCGCGACCGGAAACCAAATCCGCGGCAACCTGATTGGGCTAGGAGCTGACGGATCGACTGTCGTTGCTAACCACGATGGCGGCATTGCGATCCAAGCTGACAGCAACACCGTGGGTGGCTTTGCCGTGGGAGATCGCAACATTATATCAGGAAACACAGGAATCCTTGGCAACCATGACACCGGGATAGGCCTAACTGGCAACAGCAACGTCATCCGTGGAAACTACATCGGTACCGATGTCACCGGCAACTTGGCTCGTGGAAACACTTCGCTAGGACTGTTCGTCCAAGGGTCGAGTAACAACGTCGACGCCAACGTTGTTGCGGCAAACGGGAACAGCCAGATTTTCATGATCAATGCTTCCGGTAGTAGGGTAACGGGAAACCTCATTGGGCTCGGCAAGAACGGCGCGCCGCTGGGCGGTGGAGCCACGGCGGGTATTTATACAACTGGAACGAGCCTCAATAACGTGATCGGTGGCACAACCGCCGCAGAACGCAACGTCATCAGCGGCAACAATGCAGGTATTCGGCTCCAAGCTCCCAACTATACGATCATCGGCAACTACATTGGTACCAACATTGCCGGCACAAGCGGAGTTGGAAACAGTGTTGGAATACTCGTCGAAAGTGCGTCGAACACCATCGGCGGATCGACGCCAGGTGCTGGGAACGTCATCAGCGGAAATACGGGCGACGGCGTCAATATCTCAGGCAACGCCGGTCTCTTCAGCCGGTACAACGCGGAGGGCAATGCCAACGACGCAGTGGGAACGAATAGCGGTACGATTCAAGGCGGTGTGTCTTTCGTCCCGGGAATATCCGGGCAAGCTTTCCGTTTCAACGGAGTAGACGGAGCGATTGCATTGCCCACGTCCAACCTTCCATTCTATCCCTCTTCATTCAGCGTCAACGCGTGGATTCGCACCACCGCTGCGGTCGGTGAAAGGTACATTGCCACGTGGGGTGACGACACGCACCTGATTGGAGGAGCGATAGGCCTCGGGATCCTGAACGGTAACCTTATGACCACGCAGGACGGTTCGGCCTTGACGGCAGGTTTTGTCGCCGACGGTCTTTGGCACAATGTTTCGGTGACGTTCGACGGGACAACATTTCGTTTGTATTTGGATGGCGCGCAAGTGGCCGCCGGGGTAATGACTACCACTCCGACAACGATTATGCAGGCATTTATTGGCCGAGCATACACGGGCGCTTTTTGGCAGGGCGACATTGATCAACTGGGAATTTACAACCGAACGCTCAGCGCCACCGAACTCGGGGCGATTTACAATGCCGGCGGAGTAACCGGTAACTTTGTCCAGGGCAACTACATTGGAACGGACGTATCGGGATCGTTTGACCTGGGAAATGCTGGCAACGGCATTGCTATCAGTTCGCAGGGCAATATGATTGGAGGCACGGCGGCTGGTGCTGGGAATATTATCAGCGGCAACAATGGCACGGGTGTTCTCGTTGCTGGGAGTACCGCATCGGGAAATACGCTTACGGGGAATTACATTGGGGTCGATGTCAGTGGTAATCAGCCGTTGGGAAATGAGACCGGAGTCGTTGTCGATTCGGCCATGAACACGACCGTTGGCAGTCTGATCGCAGCTGGTGGCAATATTATCAGTGGAAACAACGGATCCGCAACGGGTGCTTCGGGTATCGGTCTGTTGGTTACCAGCGCACCAACCACCAAGATCTATGGCAATACGATCGGATTGAACGCAATGGGTGATACTGCGGTTGGGAACCTCAATCACGGCATAGCCGTCACAGGTGCTTCAAGTGGTCTCGTGATCGGTGGTGGCGTCACCGGTGCACGTAACGTCGTTGCCGGCAATCGATCCGATCAAATCAGTTTGAGCTCAAATGGCGTTCGCGTGCAAGGTAACTATATTTCGACGTCAAAAAATGGTTTAAGTCCGATCGACGCCGGAACTGGCTATGACGTAGCGGTGATTGGCAATAACATCACCATCGGAACAGACGGAAACAACGTCAACGACGACAAGGAAGGAAATCTAATCGCATCGGTAGCGTCGACACTTGGGGCAATCTTTCTGTTCGGAACAGCGGATCATACTGTGATCGCTGGCAATTCGATCGGTGTCGGACTCGACGGCAATTCGCGTCTTGGCACAACGGGTCGCACAAGCATTTATCTGACCGGTACAACGACAAATACTCGAATTGGAACCGATGGCAATGGTACTAGCGATTTGCTCGAAAGAAATTTGATCGCTGGAGGTAACACCGCCGCTATTATCGCGTTGTCCAATGGAACGAAAATCGCAGGTAACTACATTGGGACCGATTCAACAGGATCTATCTCATTGGGAAGCATTACCGCCGACGGCATTAATCTGACGGGATCCAATAACACGATCGGCGGATTGACGGAAACAAGCCGAAATGTCATCAGTGGTTTCGTCAATGGGGCAGGGATCAACCTTGGGAATGGAGGCAACCTTGGGAATGGAAGTAACAATTCGATTATTGGAAACTATATTGGGTCAAACGCGGCTGGTGCTTCCCCACTGCCCAACTTGGTCGGCATATCATTGAACAATGGTGCTACCAGCAATACCATCGGCAGTGTGGTAGCAAACGGGGCCAACAACATTAGCGGTAATTCCGTATCGGGCATTTTGATCAATGGTGCTTCCAACAACACCATAACCGGCAACAAAATCGGCGTGAGTGCACTGGGTATCGCAATCCCCAATGGAATCGGAATTCGAGTCACCAATACGAGCCCATTAAATTCGTTCAACGATAACGAAGTCCGCAATTCAATCAGCGATAACTTTTTAATCGAAGCCGCAGGTACCATACTTCGCCGCAATCCGTCGGCGGATATGGGTGGACTGCCAATCCACTTGAACCCGGCTTCGTTGACTCCGGGCGCGATTACGATCACCCAAGTTGTCGCGGGCAATAATCCTCTAATTTTGGGTGAGATTCAAGCGCAACACAACCAAACGTATACGGTTGATTTATTTTCAAATCCAGTACCTGGAGAGGCAAATCGATTTGTCATCTCTTCCACGGTGACGACGGATGCAAGCGGTTTTGGTACGTTTTCTATTGCTCCTCCAATCGGTCAAATGAACGGTTACGCATCTGCAACGTTGACAGGGCTTGGCAGTAATGGCACGGTCAGTACATCCCAGCTTTCTAACAGCGTGCTGGCGACACCCGCGGTCATCCTCGGACTTCGCAGTCAAAGTCCCGAAGGCACTCCGATTACGCTATCCGCTTTTGCATCGAGCAATCCGGTAAACGGCTATCTCTGGCAGGTGAAGAAAGATGGTCAGCCGTATGCCTTCGAATTGCGAGCCGACGGCACGCAAAGCGACGGCGGTATTCAGTTCACTCCTGACGATGAAGGTACCTATACGGTGTCTTTGCGAGTGACGCTCTCGGATGGTTCACAATTCTTGCTCGGTCCATTCACGATCAACGTCTATAACGTCGCGCCAACGCCGAGTTTCCAATACTCGCCAAGCGTCGTTACAGCTGGAACTGCGGTGACTTTGACCAGCAATAACAGCGATCCTGGCCAGTTGGATATTTTAACTAGTGCGTGGGTAGTTCGCGTCGATTCGCCGACCGGCGCAGTGGTTTTCTCAGCGCCTGCGTCAATCAGCTCAACAGCCAGCTTTACGCCGGCGGCGGGCGGATTTTACTACGCGACGATGACTGTCAACGACGGTGACGGCGGAGTTCGCACGCTGACTCGTGAAATCGTCGTCAACGGGTTGCCTTCGGCCACGTCGATCGTCGTTCCTACCACGACGGTGCTCGAGGGGCAAACCGTGCGGGCTCGCGCGCCCGAGTCGGAACTGAATCGCACGGAGCAACTGACGTTTAACTGGACAGTGACAAAGGTGCCGGTGGTTGGGCCTACCGTGGCTTATCCCTTTACCACTCCATCGCGAGGTGTTGTTGAGTTCGTACCGGATGATAATGGTACATACACGATCGGGCTGACGATCTCGGATGCAGTCCACAACGTGTCCGCGACACCTCAACAAGTGTTTGTTGGGAATGTCGCCCCGCGCATAGTAATTAACACGCAAACAACAACGTTGACAACTGGTGTTCCCGTCGATTTGATTTCTTCGGTTACTGACCCAGGTACTGCCGACACTCAGTCGGTGGTGTGGTCGGTGACTCGCGATCGATTGCCGTTTGGAGCGCCAGCGATTGGAACGAATTTCAGCTTTACGCCCACTGTTTCAGGCGTCTATGTCGTAAAGGCCACGGCCACGGACGACGATGGCGGCGTTGGTACGACCCAACGCGGCTTCGGCCTATTCCCAAGCATTCCGTCAATCCCAGCCACTCCTTCAATACCGACGATTCCTCCAGTCCCCAACATTCCGCCGGTTCGAAGCGCACCGCCAATCCCAAACCTGCCGCCAGTCAATCCGACAGCGATCAGGAGCAATGTCGCTATCTCGATTGTTCCACCCGCCGGACCATTTTATGAAGGCTTAAGTTACAGCTTCACCGCAAGCGTACCGGCGGGCGTAACCAGCTACGCGTGGAAGGCGCGAAGCTCAACCGGTTTCCAAGTCGCGACGGCGAGCACCGCGACGTTTCCGTTGACTCCGTTACAAGGTGGCGAGTACCAAATCGAATTGGAAGCAACGTTTACGGGCGGACGAAAAGGAGTCGCGGTCTATGCGCCGATGACAGTTCAAGGAACGGCAGCAACGATCAGTTCGATGTCGGTCGTCGCTCCTTCGACAAGCCCCATCTATGAAGGTACTCCGGTCACGGTTCGCACGGTCGCAGTCGATTCACGCGAAACGATTGGCTTGAATTACAAGTGGGAACTGAAGAAGCCGGGCGAAGTAGATTTCACCGAGTTGAGTGGCGTGGATGGAGCGCCCACCGATTTCCGCTTTTTACCGACCGACGAAGGCAATTTTGAAGTTCGTGTGTCCATCTCCGATTCGCAAGGCCTGATCACTACTCGCAATCTCATGGTCGCCGTTTCCAACGCTGACCCATTCGTGCGCATCAGTGGCCTACCAGATCCGCTAGATTCCAATATGGTTGACTTTACCGCGATCGCATCTGATCCGGGATCGGCGGATATTCCAAATTTGCGATACCAATGGAGCGTCAATGGAGGCGCTTTCACAGCACCAACTGCGAGCAATCTCCTATCGGTCGCCCGTAGCGTATTGAGCAGTTCGGCGTCCCCTAACGTGAAAGTCCAGGTGACCGATGGCGATGGTGGATCGGCACAAGTCGCGTACTACATCGTTCTTGGCGGCGCAACCAATCAGGCGTTTCCGTTCGTCATTGGTGCTGCCGTTCAAATGGCGGCTGGAACTGCCGACCAGATTCTCTACTTGGGAACTGACGGTAATGATTACGTTACAGTCGCCGCGGGAGTGACGAAGAAAGTGGTGGTGTTTGGAGGATTGGGGAACGATATTTTCGATGCCTCGGCCGCGACCAGTGGTGTGCTTCTCGACGGTGGCGAAGGGGATGACACGCTGACGGGTGGTTCCGGTGACGACGTACTCATCGCCGGTCCAGGTACGAATGTTCTCTTCGGTGGCAATGGTAAGAATCGATTTGTCGGTGGTGGAAACGATACGATGACCGGAGGCGTCAATTCAGACCACTACGAGATCCACTTTAGTACCGTGGTTGTTAACGATACCGCCGGTGGCTTCGATACAATCGATTTGACGGCTGCGCAAGCCGGTGTGAAATTGAACCTCAGCGACAGCGCGGGTTTCCCGCAAACTGTATTTTCCGGGAGCACCTTGGCACTCAGTGGTTCCTTCGAGAAGCTTGTCGGTAGTACCCATAATGATGTCCTCGAAACAAGCACGCCGGGAACAGAAATCGATGGCGGAGAAGGTAACGACACACTGACGAGCAACGCTTTGGGCACGACGCTCAGCGGAGGGATGGGCAACGATACGATTATCCTTGCTGGTGGGGGTGGAGCGATCGATGGCGGAGAAGGAAACGACACGATAACCGGCTCGATCGCCGTGGGCGCGACAACGCAAATTGCGACAGGGGTTGGCGACGATATTGTCAATATCCACGGCGCATCAACGACTTCATATTCCAATGTGTCGATCTCATTAGGCGACGGAAACAATTCGTTGACCGCCAGCCGCATTTCGGGCAAGGTCTATGCGGTCAACGGTGGCGTTGGCCAATCGATCGATGCTTTTGGATCGGCCTCGGCTTCGGTTTCGACAATCGATATCTCCAGTGCTAGTGACATCGATATCTTCGGTTCAGCCAGCCCCGGTAGCGGCGTAACGGTCACAAGCGGATCGGACGTTAGCATCTTTGGCAGTGGGGAACTGAAGATGATCGGAGTCACCGCGAGCGGAACGAATCGAAACAGTATCACCACGACCACATTTGGAAGCGCATCGCCGGCTTCAACATTGACATCGGTCATCAGCTCGAGCAACGTCGACATTTTCGGATCGGCAACGTCGGACGGCCCTAGCCTAACTGCGACGATCTCAAGTTCCTCCAATGTGGACATTTTTGGATCAGCCGCCGGAGGTACGACGACGGTAAGCGTGGAAAGCGGCTCGTCAGATGTGAGTATATTCGGTTCCGCTTCTCCGACAGGCAGCAGCTTGGATGCAACGGTTAGCAGTTCGTCAAACGTGGATATCTTTGGAACAGCTTCGGGTGGCACGACGACGGTCACCATTGATAGCGGTTCAAATGACGTCAGCATTTTCGGTTCTGCATCGCCGACAAGCGGCAGTTTGGAAGCCACGGTAAGCAGTTCCTCAAATATCGATATCTTTGGTTCCGCTTCGGCAGCAACGACGACAGTCACCGTTGACAACGGTTCAAATGACGTCAGCATTTTCGGTTCTGCGTCACCGACAGGTGGTAACATAGAAGCAACCGTTAGCAGTTCGTCGCACGTGGATATCTTTGGAGCGGCTTCGGGTGGCACGACGACGGTCACCGTTGAAAGCGGTTCATCCGACGTTAGCATTTTCGGTGTAGCGTCGGGAGGGATGACTAAGGTAACTGCCACGGGCAGCTCCGTTGTCAGTATCTTTGGTTCGGCCGTGCCCGGTACGACGATGATAAACGTTGTCGATAGTTCTTCAGACGTCAGTATTTTCGGTTCGGCCACTCCGACCGGGAGCAGCTTGGAAGCCACGGTCAGCAGCTCTTCGAATGTCGACATCTTTGGATCGGCTTTGGGTGGAACAACAACGGTCAATGTTAACGGTTCATCCGACGTGAGCATTTTTGGTTCCGCCTCGCCGACGGCCGGAGACCTGGAAGCCATCGTCAACAGTTCTTCGAACGTTGATATT